>CAMEIZ010000026.1 GCA_945919165.1 uncultured Traorella sp. | reverse complement strand
GATGTAGAAAGCGGACAAATTGCTATTATTTTGATTGGCAATGAAGAGGCTACGGTAAAACGTGTGATCAAAAAAGATCATTTGATTATTCTTGAGGCAGCTAATCCAAATATTGAAAATCGTTATTTTAATGAAAAAGATATTGAAGAGCTTCCTATACGCATAATAGGAAGAGTCATTTACAATAAAGTTTGCTTTTAATAAAGAAAAGGAGAGACCATGTTAAAATATTTATATGAATGTTGCGTGCTTGTTGTTCAATTTTTGATGTTTTATATATTCCCGCTGTTTGCCGGGCCTACAGATAGCATGGGTTTGGTTTTCTTCATGCTGTTGTTTACATTTTTGCTTTCTCTCATCATAACCGGTATATCAAATAACAAAATCAAATATCTTTATCCGGTTGCTGTCGCAATTCTTTTTCTTCCGACAGTTTTAATCTATTATAATCAATCAGCTTTTATCCACACCGCCTGGTATTTTGTGGCTTCACTCATTGGTGTTATGATCGGAAGTATTCTTCACAGAATTCTTAAAAAAATGCCCAAAGAATAAAATGAAAAAGCTTTGATCAAAAAAGAAAAAAACAAATCAAAACCTTAAAAGTTTTTTATTGACAACCCTTGACTTGAATTTTATAATACACATATCAATTAAGTGCTAATCATGAACGAATTTTAGCACTTTTTTCATTTAAAGGAGAGCACTATGACAAAAATTCAGGATACATTTGAAAGCCTAGTATTCAATGAATCTGTAATGCAGGACAAACTGCCAAAAGATGTCTTTAAAAAGCTGAAAGCAACAATACTTGAAGGAAAAACACTCGATGGTAATGTTGCTAATACTGTGGCAAATGCCATGAAGGATTGGGCAATCGAAAAAGGCGTCACTCACTATACTCACTGGTTTCAGCCAATGACCGGCATCACTGCTGAAAAACATGACAGCTTTATTATGCCGGATGGCAACAAAGGAATCATTCTGGAATTTTCAGGTAAAGAACTGATTAAAGGAGAACCAGATGCTTCAAGTTTTCCTAATGGTGGATTAAGAGCTACCTTTGAAGCCAGAGGCTATACAACCTGGGATCCTACCAGCTATGCTTTTATAAAAGATCAAACGCTCTGTATTCCCAGCATTTTCTGTTCTTATGACGGAAGCTCTCTTGATAAGAAAACTCCGCTTTTGCGCTCAATGCAGGCAATTAATGATCAAGCTCTGCGTATTTTAAAATTGTTTGGTCATGATGATGTAACTCGTGTTACAACAACCGTCGGATGTGAACAAGAATACTTTCTGATTGATTCAAAATTATATGAACAGCGTGAAGATCTGAAATTATGTGGTCGTACACTATATGGTGCTCTGCCACCGAAAGGTCAGGAAATGGATGACCATTATTTCGGCATGCTTGATAAAAGAGTAACTGCCTTCATGAGAGACCTTGATGATGAGCTCTGGAAACTTGGCATTCTGGCTAAAACAGAACACAAAGAAGTGGCTCCGCGTCAGGTTGAACTGGCACCGATTTTTACAACCAGCAATACAGCGACCGATCATAATCAATTAACCATGGAATTCATGAAAAAAGTGGCCTTAAAGCATGGATTTCGATGCCTCCTTCATGAAAAACCATTTGAAGGAATTAATGGAAGCGGCAAACATAATAACTGGTCCATGTCAACGAATACCGGAATAAATCTGTTAGAGCCTGGAGAATCACCTGCCGAAAATGCACAGTTTCTGCTGATCCTGGCTGCTTTGATCAAAGGTGTTGATGAATATCAGGATTTATTGCGTCTTTGTGTTGCAACTGCCAGCAATGACCATCGTTTAGGTGCTAATGAAGCACCTCCGGCCATTCTTTCCATCCATTTAGGTGATGAATTAAATGGTATTCTTGAAGCAATTGATAAAGGAGTTCCTTATAATCAGAAATTCAATAAAGTTATGGAAATTGGTGTTGATATTTTACCAAGCTTTCCAAAAGATACAACTGATAGAAACCGTACTTCTCCTTTTGCCTTTACCGGAAATAAATTTGAATTCCGTATGCTGGGAAGCTCTTTGTCTGTCGGCTGTCCAAATTTCATGCTGAATACCATTGTAGCTGAAGAATTAATGCAGTTTGCTGATATTCTTGAAAATGCCTCTGATTTTCATACCGCTCTAAATGACTTAATTAAAGATACCATTCGAAATCATAAAAGAATTATTTTCTCCGGTAATGGTTACACGGATGAATGGGTAAAAGAAGCAGAGAAAAGAGGTTTACTGAATCTGAAAACTACAATTGATGCTCTTCCTTATTACACAAGTGAAAAAAACATTCATCTGTTCACAAAGCATAAAATTTTAAGCGTGAATGAATTATATTCCAGAAAAGAAATTCTCTATGAAAACTACTGCAAAACGATTCGCATTGAAGCAAAAACAATGCTGGACATGGCAAATAAATTACTTCTTCCTGCCATTTTGGAAGCTCAAAATGATTTAACACAAATCATTATAAACAAAAAAGCGGTTAGTTCTTCTTTTGACTGCCATGTTGAAATAGAAAAGCTAACTTCCATGGATCAATTAACCGAAAAAATGTCAGAAGCCATGAAAAAATTAGAAAAAGAAACCGAAAAAGTACTTCATCTGACTACGTTTGAAGAAAAAGGCAAAGCGTATTCAACTACAATATTAACTTGTATGAATGAACTTAGAACAATTGTAGATGAACTTGAAACAATCACACCAAAAAAATACTGGCCAATGCCAGATTATACCGATATTCTCTATACCGAATAACAATAAGCTGCAGAAAATCTGCAGCTTATTTACTCTATAAAACCAAAGTGTTTTAAAGCATACACGATTCCATCCTCATCACAGCTTTTGGTTACAAAATCGGCACATTTTTTCAATTCATCAATTCCCTGTCCCATCGCAATACCTATTGTGGCATTTTGAATCATATCAAGATCATTACTGCCATCCCCAAAACAGACTGTATCATAAATATCAAAATATTTTAAACATTTTTCAATACCCTTATATTTATGACATCCCTTTTTTACCAAATCAGCATAATGACTGTTTCCAGGATTTACCGTGATTCCTTCAATTGATCGATAAGGTTCATAATTATATCCCTTTGGTGCATACGCAATCGCCATCACAATTTCCATATCCTTTTCATATTTTCCCTGTGATGGCATAACTTCATGAAAAAACTCATGAGTAATTCGAACATCTTCATTAGGCGGTTGAATCGTAAACCATTCAAATACTTTTTCTAATGAACAAACCAATCCTTCTTTTTGAGTCACTTCAATAATACTTCTAACAGTTTTATCATCGAATGCCTCTACATAAATAACATCATATTTCTCATTTAAAATACACTGACCATTATTTAAAACCAAACCATCCCATTTGATATCATCTAATAAATGAGTTCCCAAAACAGATCTATAATTTCTGCCTGTAGCAATCATCACCTTATGACCTTTCTGTTGAAGATTTTTGATAGCCTGAATTGTAGAAATTGAAATCTTATGATTCCCAGGAAGCAAAGTTCCATCAATATCAAAACAAAAACAATACTTTTTCATCTTATACCTCTTTCTTATTATACCGAAAAGATAACCATTCGAAAAGACGGATATCGTCTATCCGTCTCATTCTTCATGTTGAATCTGAAATCCTTTCACATAACAATTATATATATCCAAAGCTTTTTGGATATGATAATTAAAGACGATTTCATCTTTTTCTGTATCAATCGTTTCCAATATTTCTAGTTCCAATAATAAACGCTGTGCCATATCATAATGCTTTTGCAGCTTCTCAACTCGTTCTTTTTTACTATTCAAAAGATACTCATTTTCATAAAGCTTTAATTCATACTGAATCGCTTCCATATCTTTTTTCACCGATTCTGAATCAACTGTTTTCTTTTGCTGAAGAGCTAAAATCAACTGATCAGTCTGATCCCATAAACGAATAGTCATTTCATCCAATCTTTTGATATTTGTATAAGGAGCAATTAAAGCATTGACAGCAAATGATATACTGGCTCCAATACAAGTATCTAAGGTACGATGGAAGCCATAAAAAATAGGTGTCTTATCAGTATGAATCATAATTGCCATCATGACAATACCGCCAATTGTAATACTTCCCTGAAGATGAAACGCATTACAAACCATAATTAAGATGATCATACCACATCCACATAATAATGCATTCCCTCTGTCAATATAAGATAGCAATACACCAATCAAAGCCCCTATAAAAGTCCCCAATATACGATTCTTTCCCATTTTCATTGAACTCGACATCGTCTTATCCATAGAAATAATAGCTGTCATAGCGATAAAAAACGGATATTCCATATTTAGAAAATTACCAACTAAGACAGATATTGTAACAGCAAGAGCTGTTTTCATCGTTCTTAACCCAAATATTTTTTCCATGAGCTTTATTCTAACATATCTTCAAAAGAATTCCCATAAAATGTTATGTTTTTACAAATTATTTAATTTCACATAAATCTTAATTGATAAAAATAAACTCATAATAAATCTCTTCAAAATAATATTTAAATCTTTACGATTTCATAATAAAAAGGACTTATTGATGCATAAGTCCTCCGCGTTTCAATTCTGATACCATCTTTTGAAAGCAAATAGAGATTGCCAAGTAAATACAGGCAACTTTTGCGCAACTATTCACTTACTTCAAACATATCTTTGCCGACACCGCAAAGAGGGCAGACAAAGTCTTCAGGTAATTCCTCAAATGTTGTTCCTGCAGCAATTCCATTATCAGGATCACCAACTGCTTCATCATAAATATAACCACAAACAGTGCATACATATTTTTTCATCTTTGGTCACCTCCATTTTCATTTTAAATAAAAGAGATTCAAAAATCAACTTCTATACACCACAATCTTATGTGTAAATCTAATATGATATGACTTAACAGCCATTATTAATAAAATAGAAGAATAACCAATAAAATGATAGAATGATTGGCCATTATTAGAAAAATTATCAAATAATTCTTAAAAAAGAGATTCAAAATTGAATCCATTTTGAATCTCCATTCGTCATATTAATTCGTGTATGCTAATTTCCTTTATAGGCTTTTTCCAGAATTTCAATCATGTCATCCACCATTGGCAGTTTCGGATTAGCCGGTGAGCACTGATCTTCATAAGCTAACAAGGCAATCTTTCTTTCAGCAGCCTTCCAAGTAGCTTCATCAATATTCTGATCCGCAAAATTCATCTTAATGCCTACTTCTTTTCCCAATTCCGCACAAGCCTTAGCATAGCTTTCAACTGCTTCCTGAGGAGTTGAAGCAGGAAGACCTAACAGTTTGGCGATATCCTGATATTTTTCGTCTGCCTTGTAATAGTTGTATTTTGGCCATACTGAATTTTTCTGTGGTTTTACACCATTGTAACGGATAACATGCGGTAAAAGAATGGCATTAGCTCGTCCATGAGGTACATGGAATTCAGCTCCGATCTTATGAGCCAATGAATGGTTAACACCTAGGAATGCATTGGCAAAGGCCATACCGGCAATACAGCTGGCATTGTGCATTTTTTCTCTGGCTTCCAGATCATGTTTTCCATCTTTGACAGCTCTTGGTAAATATTCAAATACCATTTTGATAGCCTGCAGACATAATCCATCTGTAAAATCATTCGCTAAAGTTGCGACATAAGCTTCAGTGGCGTGTGTTAAAACATCCATTCCTGTATCAGCTGTAATGCTTGCTGGAAGATTTGTCGTAAAGGCAGGATCGACAATGGCGATGGTTGGTGTTAATGAATAATCAGCAAGCGGATATTTCTTATTGGCAATCTTATCTGAAATAACAGCAAATGGTGTTACTTCGGATCCTGTGCCTGAGGTGGTTGGAATACATACTAAATTTGCTTTTTTTCCAAGTTCAGGATAACGGAAAGCACGTTTACGGATATCGATAAATTTCTGTTTCAGATCATCAAAGTTGACTTCAGGATGTTCATAGAACAACCACATTCCTTTAGCAGCATCCATGCTTGAACCACCGCCCAGGGCAATAATCGTATCCGGCTGAAAGCTTCTCATAACCTCAACACCACGCTGTACTGTTGCGATAGATGGATCTGGTTCAACATCACAGAACAGCTGATATTGTACTTTATTTCTTCTTGCATTAAGCTGATCTGTTACTTTATTTACAAATCCTAAATCAACCATTGAACGATCAGTAACAATGAACACACGATTCATTTCTCTCATATCTTTTAAATATTTGATTGAATCTCTTTCAAAATATATTTTGGATGGAACTTTGAACCATTGCATATTATTATTTCTTCTCCCCAAACGTTTTACATTGATCAAGTTAACAGCACTTACGTTATTTCCAACAGAATTATGTCCATAAGAACCGCAGCCCAATGTCAATGATGGTAAGAAAGCATTATATACATTTCCAATTCCTCCAAATGTTGAAGGAGAATTCCAAATAACACGAATGGCTTTCACACGCATACCAAATTCTTTTGCGAGAGCTTCATTTTTAGTATGAATTGCAGCAGAGTGACCCAAACCATTAAACTCAACCATTTTTTCAGACATCTCAAGACCCTGCTCTGTTGTCTCAGCTTTCAATACCGCTAAAACCGGTGATAGTTTTTCACGAGTCAATGGTTCATTTGGTCCAACTTCTTTACATTCAGCACATAAGATCACTGTCTTTTCCGGAACATCGAAACCTGCTTCGTTGGCAATCCATTTAGCTGCCTTTCCTACCATAACACTGTTCAGCTTCGCTTGATCCACATCTTTTGAATAAGCTGTCACACCAAACATATATTTTTCCAGCATTTCTTTTTCTTTTTTATTAACAAAATAAACTCCAAAGGATTTCATTTCCTTAACAAAATCACTATAGATTTCCTTATCTACAATGGCAGCCTGTTCACTGGCACAAATCATTCCGTTATCAAAAGCCTTTGATAAGACAATGTCATTTACCGCCTGTCTTAAATTACATGTTTTTTCAACATAGGCTGGAACATTTCCGGCTCCTACACCCAATGCAGGTTTTCCGCATGAATAAGCAGCTCGCACCATGGCATTTCCGCCTGTTGCCAGAATCGTTGAAACACCTGGATGATTCATTAAAGCATTTGTGCCTTCCATCGTTGGTTTCATAATCCACTGAATACAGTTTTTTGGAGCTCCTGCTGCTACAGCTGCATCATAAACAACCTTAGCAGCCTGAATTGAACAATTAACTGCACTTGGATGGAATGAGAATACAATTGGATTTCTTGTTTTCAAACAGATCAATGATTTAAAAATGGCTGTTGAAGTTGGATTTGTTGTTGGAACAATACCACAGACAACACCTACTGGTTCAGCAATCTCAACAATTCCGTCAACATCATTTTCACTAATAATCCCTACTGTTCTAGTATGACGCATATTGTTTACAACATGTTCACAGGCAAACAGATTCTTTGTTGCCTTATCTTCAAAAACACCACGGCCTGTTTCTTCGATTGCTGCCATTGCCAGTACACCATGCTGATCCAGTGCTGCAACTGATGCTTTTGCTACGATATAGTCAACCTGATCCTGATCGAGTTTCATAAATTCATCCAGCGCTACAAGTGCATTTGATACCAATTGATTCACTTCTGCAACTGCCGGACTCACTTCTTCTTGAACATTTTTCTTTTCTTCTGCCATTGAAATTCTCCTTTTATTTTTTTACGGACATACGATAGCATTTGTGAAAATAGTTGTAAAGAACAATTTGTTATTTTTTTCACATGAAGGTAAATGAAAACGTTTACCGTGTTAATTCATCATTCTCTTTTTCTTATTTTTTAATCACTTGTGAATTTTTTCTTTTTTATTGGTCATTCATTTGTGAAATGAAACCTCTTTCTGTTTTTAAATAAGAAAAAACGTCTGATATTCAGACATTTTGTTCGTTCATATTTTCACAATCTGTTTTCTTTTCTTGTGAAATCTTTTCATATTTCACATATGATTTAAATCGAAACTCATTCATACGATTTGTTTCCATCAGAATTTCCATTCCATTTTCAAATTCTTGTTGATGTAATATCTTGCCATATCGATAAATCAGTTTCATAGCATTTTGATCCTCATAATCAATGTTCAGCTTCAAGACAATTGTATCTTTAGTGATCATTTGATTAATCGCTTCTAATAGTTCATCTATACCTTTGCCGCTTTGAGCACTGATATAGAAATGGTCTTTTTCATTTTTCCTAAATTCAGCTGCATCGCATTTATTATGAATGATCCACATAGGGATATTATCCGCTTCAAGTTTCTTTAAGGTTAAAGATGTTACCTTCATATGATCAAAACGATCGGGATCACTCTCATCGACAACCTGTAAAATCAAATCAGCATTCATTACTTCTTCCAGTGTAGAATGAAAAGCATCCATCAATTCATGAGGAAGATCTGAAACAAAGCCTACTGTATCGCTTAAAAGAAATTCACTTTCTTTGTAACTGATCCGTCGAACACTGGTGTCCAATGTCGCAAACAGCATATCCTTTACAAATACTTCTTTCTCTTCTTTTTTCTGGCATTGTTTCAGCATTTGATTCATCAAGGTACTTTTCCCGGCATTGGTATATCCTGCTAACGCTATCATTTTCAATCCACTTGAAGTACGTTTCTTTTTTCTTGTTGCTGAAGAAGCTTTCATTTCTCTGAGCTGTTTTTCAACACGCTGGATACGAATTTCATATTTTCGTCTGTCCAGCTGATATTGTTTTTCTCCTTCTCCTTTGTTTTTTCCTCCGCTCATACGAGAGAAATTCTGTTCAGTATGAATAACAAACGGTAATTCGTGTTTCAATGTTGCTAATTCGACCTGAAGCTTTGCCTGCTTTGTTTTGGCACGAACTCCAAATATCTGAAGGATACAGTCATTTCGATCAAAAACAATAACTCCCAACATTTCTTTGAGTGTTCTCATTTGAGAGGGAGTGATTTCATTGGCAATCATACATCCTTCTGCTTTTGTTTCTTGAATAATTGCCTTTAATTCCTGTAATTTCCCTTCGCCAAAAAAAGTAGCGGGATGGGGAGTTCTGCGCTTTTGAATGATTTCGCCCAATATTTCATGATTGGCAGCTAACGCTAAGCCTTTTGTTTCTTCAAAATTTCCATGAACCTTTTCAAGTTCAAGTCCTGCTAGTACAATTTTCATGTTTCTATTATACCACACTTGCAACTTTTCTTTTCTTGATTTATGATATTTAGAAAGAGGTGTTATCTTATGTCATGTATTTTCTGTATGATTGCCAATCATGAAATCAATTCATCTGTCATTTATGAAGATGATCAGGTAATCGCATTTTTAGATCTGTCACAGGTCACAAAGGGTCATACACTTGTAGTTCCAAAAAAACACTATGCCAATATTTTAGAATGTGACAGTGAAACTCTGGCTCATCTGATTCAAGTAACACAGATGCTGGCAAAACGAATCATGGAACGCTGTCAGGCTAAGGGTATCAACATTCTGAATAACTGTAATGAAATAGCCGGCCAAAGTGTCATGCATCTTCATTTCCACATTATTCCGCGTTACAGTGAGAATGATGCTATTCAGATTTCGTTTGGTGAATCAGAAAAACAGGACCTTGAGGCCCTGTGCAATTTATTGAAATAGGCAATGCCTATTTTTCTTTTGGCATATACCAATAACTTCTATCTTCATACAAATATGTTCTGGCTTTTCGAGGCATCTGCGTAAGAGCATTGAAAACATTATAATAATCTCCCACTCCCATAGAAATCGAAAATGCTCCCAGTGTTCCAAAAAAAGCATTTTTTGTTATAAAGAACAAAAGAAATGGAATAAATCCAAATACAAGATTAGGTAAAAGTGACATAAAGACAAAGCGAGCTTTGCTCATATCCTCCCCTCCTACTACAAATAATCCGCCGTGAGATAAATATGTATAAAGATAGACTGTTTCTTTAAAACAGATGGCATGAAGAAATTCATGTGGGAAAATACAAAGAATTGAAACCAGAGCTCCCCATATATTTAAATGAAAATGTTCATCGTAAAGATACAAAAGAACAAACAGCAAAAACAAAATCACAATACTGAAACCATTGGCATAAATCAAAAGTTTATTTATCGGCATTTCTTTAAAAGCAACACCGCCTTCACGATGTTGTTTATTTAACAGTGATGAAGCATCACCATCATATTTCCCCTTGTAGATCAGTTTCATGTTTTTTTCCTTCCTTCCATTTATAAGCCAAAGCAAAAACCAAAATCGTCACAAGCTCAATCACAAAAACACCTATGCCCCCTTCAAGGCCAAAATTACCTCCACTGATCAAATTGCTTCCCTGCAAGTCAAAGCGAAACAAAGAGGGCCCCATACTCATACCGGATACCAGAATACCATATACATTCCCCTGAGCAAAATTCCACATCGAATGAGCTCCGCTGGCAACCCATAAATCATCAAAATACAAAGCCATTACACTAAAGGCAAAGCCTGCCAGAAACAGATTTACAAGCGCTAAAATACTGATTCCCGGATTAGCCAGATGTAAGGCTGCAAAATATAATGAATTCACCATCATGCTTGAAAACATGGACATTTTTTTTGACAGTCCAACCATCATAAACCCACGACACAGCAGTTCTTCTTCAAATCCCTGTACCATAAATGCCAAAAAATATAACAGCCATAGAAATTGGTTTTCTAACACAAATCCCTTAAATACAGCACCACCCAGACACAAAGTAATGAAAAGAGCTCCGCTTAATGTGATAAAGCCTATAAAATGACCTAAAAGATAATGACTGAAAAAATGTTGACGCACCAAGCCTAAGTTTTTCAAAGAGCGTTTCATTCGATAGGCAACAAACAATGTTGCAAGAACGACTGCAGCACAGCTGAACAATTCAATCAATCCCATCAGATCAGCATCATTATTCTCAAACAACAGCAAAATCATTCCCTGAATAATACCGCCTACAAGAAAAATCACACCACTCATAATAAAATAATAGCCAGTATTTTTGATCACATGAATATCATCACTCATCAAGCTTTTTTTCCTAAATAAATCAATCATGATTTTTCTCCTTGACAATTTCATAATAGACTACATCATGCATCTTATCATGCCAGTTAATTTCATTTTGAATCGTATGAGAATAACTCATTCCGCATTTCTCCATAACTCTTAAACTTGCCGGATTTTCTTTAAACGCTCCGGCATAAATCCGTTCATAATTTGTTTGTTTCAGCTCATCAAGTACCGCTTCTAAAGCCTCACTGACATATCCCTGATTCCAATAACAAGAACCAATCGCATACCCAATTTCAATATTTCCTTCAATACGATCATTTTCAAAAATCATCCCAATACAAACATGAGTGTCCTTGAGTTCAATGCCATAATAAAAAGATTTGGTATTTTCAAAATACCTCAGCATTTTCTCAAAATCCATCTCTTCAAAAGTTTCACAGTATTTACACAGAAAGGTTTCTAACACTTTTGGATCATGATGAATATTCTGATAAATATCATAAGCATCCGACATTTTTAATTTTCTCAGTATCAAACGTTTCGTTTCCATGTTTTTATCATACCACAACAATTTTTCAAATGAAATAATTCCAACTATTTTGTCACTTTTTTCATCATTATATTTCCCAGAAAATAAACCAGTAATAGAATCGAAAAAATCATGATCCATTTCTCAACATGAAAATATTGATTTAAAACTGCCGAAAAATAGATTAAAACTATTGATCGTAAAAATCGACAGCCACCATCCAACAACATAAACAGCCACTTATTCATTTTCATGATTCCTGCAAGATATGCCAAAACAAAATCAGGAAACGGCGAAATAGATCCAAGAACGACAGCTAGACTGCCATGGCGTTTAAAGCTTTCAACTCCCTCATCCAGCGTCTGTTCATGTACAAATCTGCTGATCACTCTTCTACCATAAACATATCCCAACTCATACCCAATATGACCGCCGATACACGTTCCAACACCGCTTAAAAGTGCATAAATAAATGACAAATCCGGATAAATGAGACACATTGGCAACAGTACAGCTTCTATTGAAGGAAGCGGTAAAAAAGCCTTTAAAATTGAAAACATAAAAAGAAACAAGCCTGATTTCATCTCTCACCTGTTTCATTGTATGATTTATTTTTGAATCAATTCATCCAGACGATGTACAATCTTGTCCGGATATATCTGTAATCGATCGATATCTTCTTCATGATGAACACCGCTTAAAACCAGAATTGTTTCAACCTGCTCATTCATTCCCAATGCGATATCTGTTTCCAGATTATCTCCTATGATTACACAGTCTTCTTTTTTAAGCTGATAATAATCACAAGCTTCATATAAGATAATGCCATTTGGCTTTCCTATTTTTTCACTTACTTGTGAGCTGGCATATTCAAACATCTTGACAATTGATCCATTTCCAACATGAAAAGAATTACCATGTGCCAACAAACGATCCTGATTTGTTCCAACAAGCTTTGCACCATGAAGAAGATATTGTAACGCCAATGAATACTTCTCATAATCAGCATGACGATCCAATCCTACAAACAAACACTCAGGATCTTCACAGATTTCAAAGCCATTTTCCTTTAATGCTTCAAGAAGTCCATCTTCTCCAATCAATTGAGCTTTTGAATAACCTTTTTTTCTCATGTAGGAGGCTGCTGCCATTGAACTGGTAAAAAACTGGTCTTCACGGATTCCTTTAAATCCGATTTTTTCCATATGTTCCACATTTTGTTTCTTGGTCCGAGTCGCATTATTTGTTAGAAAATAAAACGGAATCTGATTTTTCTGACAATATTCTACAAATTCAAATGTTCCTTCAATAGGATCATTCCCTCGATACATCGTACCATCTAAATCAATCAGATAATTTTTCATAATTCTCACCTTTCTCTACTTTACCATATTTTTTCACATACAGCCAAATGAAAAGTGGAAAAATTGCGAAAAAAGCAAAAATATAAAGAATGGTATCAAAAGAAAACCAATTCAATAGCATTTGTGAAAGCACTGGAGTCAAAAAACCACTCATACCAAAATAAATGGCAAAACCGACAATCTGAGAAGTCGCACTCATGGTATCAAAAGTAACAGCAGCAATCAGTTTTTTTGAAAGAATCACAATTAAAGGATGTGTAACAACCTGCATCATACTGACACCTAAAATCATCCAGGATTGATTTACAACACCATAGAGAATAAATTTCAGCCAACTCATAACGATACAAAAAAGCAACAGCTTCATGGCATCAAATTTTTCAAATAACTTTCTGGAAAACAAATAAAGAGGTATCTCCATCAAAGCCTGTAAAGCATATTTTATTGAAATCAGGCTTTTATTTGCCCCTAAAGCTATCATCTTATCCACTACGACAAACTGATCAGCATAACCAATTAACATTAAAAAAAACAAGATTGATACAAAACAAAGATATTCCTTATTTGTGAAAAGCAATCTTATTTTTTCTAACGTTATTTGCTGACTTTCTCTTTTATTTTCCTGAATATTCATCATGATCAAAATGGAGATCAGCCCACAGCCAAGACATAGAAACATGCGATTCATATCTGAAAGTGCAGCTCCGATTAATGAACCGCAAATTGATCCCAAAGCACCAAAACAATGATATTTGCCGAAATTTTCTTTACTTTCAATATAAATCAGAGTTTCTGTACAACTCATCACTGATTTCATGACTCCAAACATAAATAGAATGGAAATTGCTTTGAACCATACAGAATCAATCATAAAAGAAAAAAAGACACTCACTAAATAAAGACTCATGCTCAGAATAAAAGAGGAACGAATAGTTCCTTCCCGATCACTCTTTCTGCCAATCAATACAGCCATTAAAAAGGACAGTAAAGCACTTAATCCTAAAATGCTGTTTTTCTCAAAAGAAGAAGCACCTAACTCATTGATCATCACAATAATCAAAGAAGTAATAGATCCGATTGAAACAAAACTAAAGAAATTAAAAAAAGCAAGTTTAGCGTTTTTCATAGCTCACCTGCTTTTAGTATATGTAAACATTGCTGTTGTATGTAAGGGAAGATAGAGTTACCAGTTGGTATGAGAAATGAATGAAAAGGGAAATTTAGTACCAACCTTTATGTAATAACTCTATCGCAGTTATTATAACATACTTTATTAAAAAAAAAGAAAAATAATTATTAATTTATAAACTTTG
>CAMEIZ010000025.1 GCA_945919165.1 uncultured Traorella sp. | reverse complement strand
TTTTAGGAAGTGCTTCAAACGGTGAGCAGTGTTTAAAAGAACTAACAAACAGAAGTATTGATTTTCTCATATTAGATTTGATTATGCCAATAAAAGATGGTTTTCAAGTACTAAGTGAACTAAAAGCCCATCGTATTCAAGTACGTCATATCATTGCTACAACGCCTCTTATTAATGATGCTATGATTGTTGATTTGCAGAAATATGCCATTGCTTATTTATTGATGAAACCTTTTGAAGTAAAGCAGATTATAAATAAAATGGTTGCTATTAGCGGAGTCGAGCCAAGTGGTAATGTCATTTCATTAAATGTCAGTGAAAGAGATAAATTATTAAGAATTGAACTAGAAAAGGATGTAACAGAAATATTACATGAAATTGGGATTCCTGCTCATATTAAGGGATATCTGTATTTAAGAACTGCAATACTTGAAACATATGAAAACATTGATTTTTTAGGACAAATTACAAAAGTCCTTTATCCTGAAATAGCTAAATTATATGCAACAACATCTTCTCGTGTAGAAAGAGCTATTCGTCATGCCATTGAAGTTGCCTGGAATCGTGGAAATGTTGATGCGATAGATGAAATATTTGGTTATACAATTTCGGCCAGTAAGGCTAAACCAACCAATTCTGAATTTATTGCTATGATTTCTGATAAATTACGTTTAGATAATAAACTAAAAAATAACGAAAGACTTTATCGATAGTAGTAATTCTGCTTTATTTCATTTATAATACTCATGGAGGAATTTATGGGTAGAGTTTTATTTCATATTGATCTAAATGCATTTTATGCAAATGCAGAAATATTGAAAAATTCATCTTATGAAAATCAGCCTCTTGTAGTCAGCGGATTATCTAGAAGAGGGGTTGTTTGTACTGCCAGCTATGCTGCAAGAGAGCTAGGTATTCATTCTGCTATGCCCATTAAAATGGCTCTTCAATTGTGTCCGCATCTGATTGTTGTTCCAGTTGATTTTGAATGGTATGAAAAGCTCAGCAAACAGTTTTTTGATTACATTAGAACGTTTTCTCCGTATGTTGAACCGATGAGCATAGATGAATGTTTTGTCGACGTTACAAAGACTATTAAGCAATATAAACGACCATTGGATTTAGCCTGGCAAATTCAGCAAGGGTTAAAAGATGAACTTGGTTTGTCCTGTTCAATTGGTGTTGCACCTAATCGTTTTTTGGCAAAAATGGCTTCTGACATGAGAAAACCTATGGGAATTACAATTTTAAGAAAACAGGAAATTTCAAAAAAATTATGGCCTTTGCCAATTGAAGATATGTGGGGAATTGGAAGGAAAACAGCTCCAGTACAATCTCTTTCACAAAGTACAACAATGAATCAAGATGTTGAAGACTATGAAGAAATCAAAAATATATTCAGAAGGCTTGCCACAGAATTAGCTATCCGTCTGAATGAAGAAAAAGTACAGGGAAAAACTATTTCAATCAGTATTCGTTACAGTGATTTTTCAACGATTGTTAGATCTTTTACCATGGAATCCTTTACGAATCAAGCTGATGTTCTTTTAGAACATGCACTTTATCTTTTTGATAAGAATAATCTTAATGGTCAGCCAATTCGTCATCTTGGTATTGCTTTGGGATCATTAACAAGCAACAAAAACTCAATTGAACAAATTTCGTTTTTTGAAACAAAAGCAATCACCAAACAAGATGTATTAGATGAACTTAATCGTCATTTATGTGAACCTAAATTAATGTTTGCAAGTGATCTTATTCATAAAAAATCTGAATAAGGTCTTTTTTTTTATACGAATCATATAATGAAATATGAAAAAAATCAGGCAAAATCATCTCATATTTATACTGATCATATTATTTGGCGGTATTATTGTAGGAATGAGTGGAAGCAGTTTTTTAGAACTCGATATGTTAAATCAGCTTGATCTTATTTTACTTCCAATGAATGAATCATTTGATATCTATAAAGTCTTTATTTCTCAATTTACTTTACATATTCTCTATATTACTGTTATTACAATTCTTTCAACTTCTTTAATAGGGACTTTTTTAATAGCATTAGCACTTTTCACAAAAGGATTTCAAATCGGACTGACATGCATGATGTTTATTTATACTTACCAGATGAAGGGACTGTTGGGAATTATTCTGACATTATTACCTCAGATGATTTTAGAAATGATTCCTATTGTACTGATTTCAATCTTTGCGATTCAATGCAGCAATCATGTTTTATATACATGTTTGAATACAAATAAATTTAAACTTACTTCTGAGTTAAACCAAGGACTTAATTATTTAATTATCACAATTATATCTGCCTTAGCATCTTCTTATTTGAAAGCTACTTTAATAATCATGTTAATACGTTTTTTCAATTCATTTTAGGTTGCTTTTTTGGGCATTTTGAATAGAATGTGCTATAATACATTCGGAGGTTTTATGACTCTTGAACAGGCACTAGATGAATACATTCACTATATAACTGCTGTTGATCAGAAAAGTATCAAAACGATTCAATCCTATAAGAATGACCTAAATCAATATATTGCTTATTTAACCGGGAATGGAATTGAAAAAATTGAAGATGTCACTTATGAAGCAATTCATAATTACATTTATTCAATGAATAAAGCAGTAAATACTATTAACCATTCCATTGTGACTATTCGAAGATTTCATGAATACTGTGCGGTAAACTTTTCCATTCAAAACCCTGCCATTTATTTGAAATCATTCAATAAGCAAACTAAGCTGCCTCATTATTTAAGTATTCAAGATATTAATTCTTTATTAGAATATGATGATAATAGCGATCAGGAAATCTTACAGGTAGCGATGTTTGAAACAATATATGGATGTGGTCTTCGAGTCAGTGAATGTGCCTCTTTAAAAATAAAACAGGTATCATTAAAACAAAAAATATTAAAAGTGAAAGGGAAGGGAAATAAAGAACGATTGATTCCAATGAATCAACGTAATATTGAAGCTATAGAAAAATATGTAAACTTTGTTCGTAAAAAACGAGATTTTCATAAAAGCCCCTATCTTTTTATTAATTCAAAAGGAAAGCCATTTTTAAGAGAGGAAATTCATGTCATGCTGAAAAAGCGATGTGCTAAAAAAGGCTTGGATACGCGTATCAGCACTCATTCTCTTCGACATTCCTTTGCTACACATTTACTTGATGGTAACGCTGATTTAAGAACCGTTCAGGAGCTTTTAGGACACAGTGATATCTCCACAACTCAGATTTATACACATATACAAAATAAGCGATTAAAAGATGCTTATGCATCTTTTCATCCAGGTAACAGAAAGGAAAAAAAATGAAATATAAAAGAATATTTATTGTCATTATTGATTCATGTGGTGTTGGTGAAATGCCGGATTGTAAAAAATTTGGTGATGAAAATGTCGATACTTTAGGACATTTGTCTGCTGCTGTAGAGTCTTTTAAAATTGAAAATCTTCAAAAATTAGGAATAGCTAATTTACATAAAGTTACACATGTTGAACCTGTAAAAGAGCCATTAGGATATTATGGAAAACTAATGGAAATCAGTAATGGTAAGGATACAATGACAGGACACTGGGAAATCATGGGATTAAAGATTGAAAAGCCATTTAAAACATTTACTGATACAGGATTTCCAAAAGAACTGATAGATGAACTTGAAAAAAGATGTGGACACAAGGTAGTTGGAAACAAAAGTGCCAGCGGAACTGAGATTTTAGATGAACTTGGTGAACATCAAATGAAAACGAACGATATGATTGTTTATACTTCCGCTGATTCAGTTTTACAAATTTGTGGCCATGAAGAAACATTTGGTTTAGATGAATTATATCGCTGTTGTGAAATTGCAAGAGAACTAACACTTGCTGATGAATATAAAGTTGGCAGAGTCATTGCACGTCCTTATGTCGGTACACATGCTAAAGGATTTGTTAGAACCAGCAATCGTCATGATTATGCTTTAAAGCCTTTTGGAAAAACTGTTTTGGATTCATTAAAAGAACAAGGCTTTGATGTCATTTCAGTTGGAAAAATTCGTGATATTTTTGATGGGGAAGGTATAAGTGAAGCCTATAAATCAAAAAGTTCTGTACATGGAATGGAACAGACAATTGAAATAGCTCAGAAAGATTTTACAGGTTTATGTTTTGTCAATCTGGTTGATTTTGATGCGCTTTGGGGACATCGAAGAAATCCAAAGGGTTATGCTAATGAACTTGAAAAGTTTGATATCCTTTTAGGAGAACTCATGAATCAACTTCATGAGGATGATTTATTAATTATCAGTGCTGATCATGGAAATGATCCAACTGCTAAAGGTAGTGACCATACTAGAGAAATGGTTCCGATGATTTGTTATTCACCATCTTTTAAAGGTCATGGCAAATTACCTTTGGGACAATCATTTGCTGTAATAGGTGCTACAATTGCTGATAATTTTGGTGTGGAAATGCCAATAATTGGTGAAAGTTATTTAGATTATTTGAAATAAAGGAGAATAGTATGTCAAATTGTGAAGGATGTCCAAGCAAAGATAGCTGTGGAAAAAATGCTCAAGATTGCGGGATTAAAATGAATCCCAACAATCATATAAAAAAAGTAATAGCTGTAATGTCGGGAAAAGGAGGAGTAGGTAAGTCAACTTTAACAACTCTTCTTGCGAAAGCAGCTCAATCAAAAGGATTAAAAGTTGGCGTAATGGATGCTGATATCACGGGTCCTTCAATTCCAAGATTATTTGGACTCCAAAATGAAAAAGCTTATGGAGATGGCGAAAATCATATTTTCCCAGTTGTGGATGCAGATGGAATAAAAACCATGTCTATTAACTATCTCATAGAGGAAGAGAATACGCCTGTAATTTGGAGAGGCCCTATTATTGCAGGAGCTATTCAACAATTCTGGAATGATGTTTTATGGGAAGAACTTGATGTTTTATTTATTGATATGCCTCCGGGAACCGGAGATATAGCATTAACAATTATGCAAACGATACCTGTAAGTGGTGTAATTATGGTTTCAACTCCTCAACCAATGGTTTCAATGATTGTATCAAAAGCTATTAATATGCTAAAACAAATGAATATTCCGGTTTTAGGTGTCATTGAAAACATGTCCTATGTAACATGTCCTGATTGTAATAAAAAAATTGAACTTTATGAGAATAGTATTGAAGAGTTTATTCATGAGAACCAAGTTGAATTATTAGCAGAATTACCATTTAATAGTGGCATATCTTTATTGAATCATGAAGATGAAATTTGTGAAAAGGATATTCTATCTATTAAAGAATGGATTTTACCTATTATTGAACGATTGTTTTAATATAACATTCAATTGATATCGCTATCTTGAGGTTTTTTAAATGAAAAAATATAAAAAAACTCTTTTGTTACTTATAATTATGTTTATCGTTAGTTTAAGTTTCTTGCTAGGTATTGATTGGTATGTTAGAAAAACCGCTGAAAAAAGATTTATTTCAGTTAATGAAGCTAGCGATCTTCTTGATGTTGATGCCATTTTGATTCTTGGATGTCAGGTTAAAAACAATGATACGCCAAGTTCAATGTTAAAAGAAAGGTTGCTAAAAGGAATTGAATTGTATGATGAAAAAGCAGCTTTAAAAATAATTATGAGCGGTGATCATGGACAGGATAACTATGATGAAGTGAATGTTATGAAAGATTTTGCTATCCAAGCAGGTATTCCTTCAGCTGATATTTTTATGGATCATGCAGGTTTTTCTACCTATGAAAGTATATATCGTGCTAAGGAAATATTTCAAGCAAAGAAGATCATTATTGTTACACAAGAATATCATTTATATAGAGCCTTGTATATTGCAGATCGACTAGGACTTGATGCTTATGGTGTTTTAGCTGATACTAAACAATATAGTGGACAAGTCTATCGAAATGTGCGCGAAATATTGGCAAGAGTAAAAGATTTTTGTTATACCATCTTTCAACCGAAGCCAACATATTTAGGTGAAACGATACCTGTAAGCGGTAATGGCGATTTGACCAACGATAAGTAAAAAGATATAAATGAATCAAAGCACATCATTGTGCTTTTTTTATTTCCTTATATCCTCTAAAAACACAACATAAGATAGATAGTATGAAATGAAATAAATTTATTCTAATATTTAAAATAAAGCCGTCTGACGGCTTTTTTTATAGTTTTAATGGTATCACATATTTTAAACCTAAAAATGCTTACAACGGCTTCTTTTTGGCTCTAGGATAAGGCCTACTATCATCAGTTATGCCTAATAAAAAATCAGAGGAAGTATTGTAAAAATAGGCTAGTTTTATTATTCCGTCATATGATAATTGGTTTTCACCTTTTTCAATTCTATTATATTGAGCTTGTGAAACACCTAATATATTGCCTAATGCTTTTTGTGTTAAGTTTTTAGATTCTCTGAAATCTAATAATCTTTTTAGTATTACTTTATCTTCCATGATGTACCTCAATTTTATTGTAACAAAATACGGAAAACGTATTGACATATATACGGAAAACGTATAAAATGCAGATATACGGAAAGCGTATAAATCTATACAGGTAAGGAGAAAACACATGAAAAAATTAAATAAAAACCAAATTGAAAAAGTTGCCGTTGAAATTAAAAAAGTTGTTGAAAAAATGAGTGATTTTTCTGATGGTGATTTAGTTCATAGTATTGCATTTTATGGTTATAAGATTGAATGTTTAAATGATTTGATTCTGAATGGTTATGATGAAGTGTATGAATTTGAAAAATTATTAAAAACATTATCAGTATGCGATTAAAGAATTTCAGAAGATTGGTTGATGATTCACATTTAAAACTTGTAAATGTGTATGGTCATGAAATATTTTATGAATCTGATTTTACCGGTAAATGTCATAGGTTAGATAGATGTACTGTATATAAGATTCGACCCCTTGAAGAAAGGGTACTAGAAGTAACAATAGTCAATGAACGTTATGGCTATGTTAATAAAAAAATCTATCAAGATGAAAGGAGTAATTTGTTATGAAAAAATTGGTAGGAATTGAAAGAGGTAGTTTTAAGAATGACAACGGAGAACTTATCAGTTGGGGTAAGCTTCATGTTATTGATTTAGAAAACTACAAAGGAGTATGTGGAAATAAAGTGACCACATACAAAATAGGGAAGTCGATTATTGACTATTTAGATGGTATTGAAAACCAAGAAAGTTTAATTGGTAAAACGATTGAGGTAAATTTTAATGAATACCAGAAAGTAAAATCTATTGAATTTGGTAGCTAAGCCGGTAGGCTACAACATAAATGAAAGGAGATAACATAATGAGTCATATTGCGTTAGCTTTAGAGGGAAATACAGTTGATTTCACTGGATTTATTTCTGCATTAACTGGAACTGTTACACCTGCTGACATTTTAGGAATTTTGACTTCTTGTGTCGGAATTGGTGTTGCATTTGTTCTGATGTGGTTCGGTGCAAGAAAGATTATGCGTGCATTTCAGAATGCTGTTATGCATGGAAAATTCACTGCGTAAGCCTTTGTTGGCTTGGGGGCTTTAGCTCCCTTTTTTATTACATAAGAGAGGTAAAACAATGTTAGATAGAGAATGTATGAAAGAAGATTTTAACCCACTGTTGAAATCTAAAGATTATTTACAATATAAAATCGAATTTGCGAAAGCTCACAAAGATTATTTTTATCCAGACGGGCTTACTTTATTTGTAGGTCCACAGGGAAGTGGCAAAACACTTTCTGCCGTCAATTATGTTTATCGTTTGATGAAGAAATACCCGAAAGCAAAATTGATCACAAATCTTTTACTGGCAGATTATCCAATCATCACATTTGAAGAATGGAAGCATGAAAACATTGATCTAGTAAATAAGATCAAAGAAGAAAATATCATGAAATCAACTGTTGCAATAGAAGGAATTTTATTAAATCTCTATAAGGAGAATAACAGAGTCTTTCCATTCAATAATCAAGATGATCTACAACGTTATGAAAACGGGGAACATGGTGTTATATATCTGATTGATGAGATTCAGCTATATTTTAATAGCCTTGAATCTAAAAATATCAATATGGAAGTTATGGTTCAGGTAAGTCAGCAAAGAAAACAAAGAAAACATATTATAGGGACTTCTCAGGTCTTTGGACGTATGGCAAAACCTTTGAGAGAACAGTTTAATATCATTGTTGCGTGTAAGTGGTATGCGAAGTTTATTCAGTGTAATAAGGCAGTAAATCGCGATGATATCGAGGAAAGTACAGACGATATGCATGTTACCGGGAAAGTCATGTTTAAGAGTTGGTTTATACATACCCCGGCATATTACAAGCGTTATGATACATATTACACGATAAGTAGAACTAAGTTTGTATCTAATGAAAAGAAAGTAGGTGACATCTATGACCTTAGACTATCAAATAGTAATTGATACAGTTTGTAATATTCTTATATTTTCGTTTCCTTTTGCGTTAGTGTTTATGATCTGTCAGAAGATCATATTTATAATTACTCAATTTATTACCGGGAAGACTGTGAGGTTTTAACATGTTTACTGCGACAGAATTAGAATTTTTAAAAGCATTATTAAATGCTCAAATTATCAATGGCGATTATCAATACTATGTCGCTTATACATTAACTTCAGTAACTTCTACAACTGAAAATTATGATTTTTATGTTGTACTTTCTGAAATGCCGATAACAGCAACAGGGAAGAATACATTTAAGTGTGACGGAAAACAAGTTATATATAAGGTCGATTCATCATCTTCTAGTAGAACAAATTATGATGATAGAATTATTTATTCTGAGCAAAATGCTAGGACATTCAATGTTGATTCATATGAATTTATCTATACCAACGCGTTAGATAGTGTTCATGGTGATCTGATAGCATTACAAACTTATGAGATACAGAACAATTTAATGTTTAATCTTAACAAAAATGAATATTATGTAAGCTTGATGTTATTAGGTGTGTTGATTTTATCGCAGTTATTCCGGGCAGTTTTCCCAAATTGGATTGGTGATTGATATGAAGAATTTAAAAACTATTAAAATAGTATTATCAATCTTAGTGATGATCACATATCTTGCTCATGCTTGTACACCGATACTAGCAACAAATTTTGTGTGTGATGAAAACGGCTGTTATCCGGATAATAACGAACAAACAACAGTTGTATATGACGAAGACGAAATAAACAATAGTGATTCTTCATCTGTTGTATTAGCTGATGAAACTGGAACAGGAACTACAAAGCAAGCATTTACAGCTGAATTTTATAGTTCTACTAATAGTGTGATTAAGTCATTTAACACATCAACTACAACTACAATGAATGTTTCAAATTTTAAAAGTTTTTCCATGTACTTTTTTAATAAAGATACATTAGTAAATGGTAGATATGTTAATGGAAATTTTACCCTAACATTTAATAATTCACAAATACTTAAAAATTTACAAGCCGTTTATCTTTGTAGTCAACCTGTAGAATTTAGTGTATCTTCAAATTATCGTGTATTAAATGTTAGTGATACTGTTCAATATAAAAGAACTGACGGAAGTTTCATCATTTCTTTCACATTTAGCGAACCAGTATCTGTTAATGATACTTATAGTTATACGTTTTCTTATTCGATTGATAATAACGGAAAAACTAATACATTGTTATCCGGTATTTCCAATATAATGTCAAATCTATTGGGGGTATTTCAAAATGTGTATGACGCAATTATTAATTTGCCGGGACTTATTGCAAGTAATCTAAAAGCATTCTTTGATTCAATCGTTTCAGCTGTAAACAATATGAAATCAGCTATCACTAACGCGATCAATGAAATTAGACAGTGGTTAGATGAACTATTAAGTGGAATTCTTGACGGTTTAAAGTCGTTGTTTATACCAGAAGAAGAATTTTTTTCTAATTATTTCAATGATTTACATGATTTCTTCTCTGAAAAGTTAGGAATTTTAATATATCCATTTGATCTTTTTATAAATCTTATGAATCGGTTCAATAGTTTACAGAAAGGTGAATGTGTTATTCAAATACCAGAAATTAAATTCATGAATCATGTTTTATTACAACAAACTTCATATGACCTGGGGAAATTACAAAAAGATCTTTTGGGGAATTACTTCGATGTTTATTTTATGATCACTGATTTTATCATCTATATCATGTTGATCAATTACGCTTTGCATATGTTTAAAGAATTTACTGGGGGGCATACAGAATGATTATAGAATCAATAATGAATCTATTCAAAACTATGATCACGGGGGTTTTTGGTATATTGCCGAATATTCCAAGTTTACCGGAAATGCAGAATACTCTGGACTCAGTGTTTGATTTGATATTTTCAAATGCAACACTATTAAATTTATTCATCAATGTTAATACAATTAAAATCTGTGTTCCTATCCTGTTGGTTATTTGGAACTTTGATAAGATTTATGATATATCTATGTGGATTCTTAAAAAGATTCCATTCTTTGGGATTCAGTAGCCTGCAAAATTGCAGGCGATCTCTGGAATATTAAATCCCCGGGGATTCGTGCTTGCTACTATGTTATTAGTAAATCTTGCGTTCTGTGTGAACGGCTTGAGTGAACATTTCCTATAAATAAAAAATATTGATGATGCTGTGAATTGTTATATCGAACAAGAATCATGCAGCCTATCAAAAATAGCAATCGATAAGCAGCTCGCCCCTGCGAGGCGGGTAGAGGAGCTTGCTCCGAGGGCAGAGCCCTCAACGTATCATTTACTATATAAAAATGAGACAGACCATAGAGGTACTACGACACCTCTATGGTGTGACGTGTGACGTGTGACAAAACGTATCAAAAAGGAGACAAAAATGAGACTAAATGAAAAAGGTAGACATTTCACTTTTATCGTATATCCTGACAGTGCTCCGAAGAATTGGAAAGACATTTTACAGGATACAGGATGTGAAATAGCGATATCACCTTTACATGACCATGATATCGGTGATGAAGAATCAAAAGAATTAAAAAAACCACATTGGCATGTGATTATAAGTTACAGCAATACAACCACATATAACAATGTGTTAAAGCTTACAGAAAAATTAAATAGTCCTATACCGAAGATATTAAATTCAATTAAAGGCATGTATCGATATTTTACCCATATGGATAATCCGGAAAAATACCAGTATGACAGTAAAGATATTATTCACTTAAATGGTTTTGATGTAGAAAGCGTTAATGCGTTAACTGTAACACAGAAATATGATATCAAAAGAAAGATAACAAGATATATCCGGGAAAATGATATCAAGTATTATATCCAGCTCTTAGATAAACTAGAAGGATTAAACTATGATTGGTATAATGTGGCCATTGATAATACGATACTGTTTAACACGATCATCAAGAGCAATAATGAAATGAAACGCTTCAAAAAGTTTGATGATGAAACCGGTGAATTATATGACCCCGAAACACAACATAAGATAGATTATACGAAGCATTGTATTTTCAATTAGCTGCTGTTGCAGCTATTTTGAAAGATGAAAATGAGCAAATTCTTTGGGATTTTGAAGTTGTTCTTTTAAATAGGATTCTTTTGTTATCCAATTCATAGGAATACTTTCTTTATAAAATATTCTAGACGAATGATTTGAAATAAAGCGGATTCTTAATTTAGGATTAACAATAACATGAACTTCAATTGTTTTATTTGTTTCTTCATGATCAGAATCAATAGAAGAATATGTGACAAAATATGTTCCAAGTGTGTTTGTATCTACTACACCACGATAAGTTAATTTGGAAGTTAAATCCCCATCTTCTTCATCAAATGATGAAACATTTTTTAAATAATCAAAATCTTCGTATTGGTAAATCGTAACATTTTCAGCAAAAATAAAAGGTGGATGATTATTTTTTACAACCGTTACATAAAGAATCTTTTCATCTGTTTTCCCTTCTGAATCACTAACTTTTAAATGGAATTCGTATTTCCCTATTTTATCCATATTTACTGAATTCATCACTTGAACTTTATTTGTTAAGTTTCCATCTTCAGGATCAAATGCTTCAATATAGTCTCTAAAATCAAAGTGTTTTATTTCATTCATTAAAATGGTTGGGTGTTGGATAATATGAATGTTAGGAGGCTGATTAGTGTCTATAACACTGATTGTTAAAGGTATTCCATTGAAATCAACCCAATTTGAAGCAATCCATGAATCATAATCATTCCCTTCTCTAGCTACATTTCGACCGTCTTTGCATGTTGTTACAACATCACTTTTTACTCTATAAAAAGTTGTAGATTCATTAAATACTCGTTCATAAACATGTTTATAAATACTGTTTTCATCAAAATAACGATTATATTTATAGGTAAAATTACACATTTTTAAGCTTTGATGTATTTTTGAATTTTTTGAAGGTTGAATTCTATCAAATACTCCAAAATCAACAACTTTCAATTGAGTTTCATATAAATCTGTGTTAATTCTGTACTCTATCTTCCCTTTTTTAATTTTTTCTTCTATTAATGATGGATAAAACAAATAAGTGCTTTTAGTAATTGGAAGAATATTTGAATGAATCGTAAGTTTTGCTTCATAATTTTCATCAATTTTTAAATCATTATATGGAACATGAAATTCAAATCCAGTATAATCATAATTGTAATAACAGATTCCTCCATTTTTGTAGTATTCATTTTGATTGCATTTTCGAGTTCCAAATTTTCTCATAGTTTCAGTTTGTGAATGATAAATAGGAGCAGCAGAATAATGTAATTCAGAATTCTGTGATGTTAATATTAATTCATATGAATGAGATTTTGATGAATCAAAATGATGTGATTCAACGAAAAACCCCCATCCGCTTATAGTCAAATAATTTTCATTAAAATCAATTTTTGTAATTTCAAATGGGATTTGACGTTTATTGGTACTGACAGCTTGAATTGGAAAAGAATTCAATATCGTTATGAAAATAAATAAAAATAGTAGAATATATTTCTTCATAAGAAACCTCCTACTATTTATTATGCAATAAAGCTCTAAAAATCCAAATTAATTACGACGGTTACCTCGAATCATCAATAAACGAAGAACCTGAATAATTGAAGAAATTAAACTTGCTACATATGTAAAAGCAGCAGCTCTAAGCATTTTTCTTGAAGAAAATACTTCGCTCTCTTCAATGATTCCATTTTCTGTCAATTGAACAATTGCTCGAGAAGACGCATTAAATTCAATTGGTAAAGTAACAACTTGAAATGCAGTTAAAATACCTAAAAGAATGATACCAAGCCAGAAAAAGCTGTCTAATCCGGAAAATAAACCAATAAAAATGGCAATCCATCCAAATTGAGAAGCAATTTGTGTTGCAGGAAGCATTTTATTTCTTAATGCAATTAAACTATAACCTTCGGCATGTTGTAAAGCGTGTCCAACTTCATGAGCTGCTACAGCAACACTGGCAATTGAAGAGTTATAAAATATATCATTGGATAAATTTACAGTTCTTTTTGTTGGATCATAGTAATCAGAAAGAACACCGCCTTTACTTGGAAGCACCTGAACATCATGAAGACCATGACGATCTAATATGATTCTGGCAACATCACATCCACGAATTTGATGAACACTCTGTACTTTTCTATATTTACTGTAATTGCTTTGTAGTATAGTCTGTGATAAAAAAACTAAAATGATAGCTAATAGATAAAGAATAGTTTCACTTGGCATAAAAGCCCTCCTTTTTTAAAAAAAGAAGCTGAACGCTTCTTACTTAACAGCCTCTTTAAGTGCTTTAGCTGGTTTAAATCCGCAAGCTTTAGAAGCAGGAATTTGAATTGTTTCTTTAGTTGCAGGATTAATACCCTGACGTGCAGCACGTTCTTTTACTTCAAATTTGCCAAATCCACTAATATCAACTTTTCCACCATTTACAAGTGATTCAGTAATTGTATCAAATACTGCATCAACAGCAACAGTAGCATCTTTCTTCGTAATATCTAATTTATTTGCTACTACATCAATTAGACCTTTTTTGTTTAAAACTTCACTCATGTTAATTACCTCCGTGACAGAGCTATCATATCATTATCCGCTTTAAACTTCAACAATTTTGCTGAATTTTCAGCTATTTTTCACATTATAAAACGATTGCAATTACATTCCCTTTTCCTTTATTTACAAGTTTTGTCAATATATCCTGTAATCGAATTCGAGCTGTTTCCGGAATCATCGATAGTTTCACATTTAACCCATCACGAATAAGGTCTGAAAGTTTTCTGCCAAAGATATCGGATTCCCA
>CAMEIZ010000024.1 GCA_945919165.1 uncultured Traorella sp. | reverse complement strand
GTAATGGCATCGAAATCACAATTCCGGTTGAATATATGAACCAAAAAGACATTGTAGAATTCATTACCGAACATGATGGAACCATCTCGATCCGATTGAAAAATATTGAATCCATCACACAAAATTAAAAGATGTGGACACTGATATTCCTGCTTTTTGTAGGATATATCATCACCACATCTTTTTTTAACTATCTTTGTTTTCCTTCAAAATATCGGAAATTCGATTCATTTTTAACTGTCGAATGCAAACAAGTAATGTCAACAGATACAAGACCACTAATCCAACCGGTATCGCGCAAAGAATATACATATCACTTTTCTGCATATAATTTTTCAAATCAAAAAATATAAGCTGAATGATAACAAATATTAGTTCACAACCCACTAAAGCTTTTAAAAATGTCAAAAGCTTTTCTTTTAAATATGTAGTTTTAATTTTGTGAAGTGAAAACTGTAATGATGCCAAAATTGAACAAATACCTAAATAATGCTTCGTATCGCGATAAAGATACAGAATGACAAATATCATCAATCCACCTATCAAAAATACTTCAAACAGATGAAACAGCATTTGATAAATCGAGGCGTTCAATTTAAACTGTTCTCTTTGTTCATAAAGAGAATTATATGGAATTATCATTGTACTATCCTTAAGCTTGGTATAATAAGATTCAATTTCATCATAAGGCACACTCATTTTAAACACACTGCCATTATTCAATAAATCTCTTGTATAAGTTTCTGTATCTCCCATACTCAACTCAAAAATCAAGGCATCCAAATCATAATAAGCACTTAACAGCTGACTATCACTTTCATTCACAACACCGCTGATGCGAAATGTTTTAACAGCTTTTACTCCACCTACATTATATGTACAATCCAGTGTTAGATTTTCCCAATTTCCTATTCTTTTCGCTAAATTCTGATTAATCAGAATTTCATCTTTAGAAGGAGCTTTTCCTTCGATCAAAAGGTCATTAGGTTCATACGGATAAATATCTGCCAGTATCGATTCATCTTCAACTAAAACATTTAAGAATTTTATGTATGGAGTAAGCTTGTCATCCTGAAAACCAAAATTATATAAAGCCGTATGAGCTGCATTTAATTCCAGATACAACACATCAGCATTCACACTTTCATGTGTTTTTGGGATGAAGAAAAGTCCTTTCTGATAAACAAAAAGCTGTTGGATGACCACCATCAACAAAGCCATTAAAAGCGATGCGGCTATCGTCTTCTTTCTGACAATTTTATGAATTAATTTTGAAATCTGATGATCATCTTTTTGATCTGCATCCATTTTTTTCAATTCATTTTTACTTTGATAAACGGTTAATCGTTCGATCTTTCTATTTTTCAGCTGTAGAATACAATCCGCATATTCTTCGATCATTTTTCGATCATGCGTAGCCACAAGTACAATTCTCTCTAAAGAGAGTTTTTTTAACAGCTGCATCACAATTCGCTTATTATCAATATCCAATGACTCAGTTGGTTCATCACACAATATAATCGAAGGATGCAGAAGTAAAGCACGTGCTATTCCGACACGCTGCTTTTGTCCGCCGGAGATTTCTCTTGGATAATGATCCATCAAATCCCAAATCCCCAACATATCAATCATCATACGATCTTCTTCAGTGATATCCTCTTTCTCTAAAAAGATATTCTCCTTTACATTTAACTCATCAATTAATTCATAATTTTGAAAAATAGTCGCAATATTTGAATCAATTTCATAAGTTCCCTCATCAAAGCTGTCATAGCCTGCCAAAAGATTCAAAAGCGTGCTTTTTCCACTGCCGCTCTCCCCTTCAATAATATATAAACCCGGCTCATGTATATCTAAATTCAAATGATCAAACACACATAAATCTTTAAATGACTTCATCCCATCACATATCTTAATCATGCTTTATCCTCCACAACACTATCTCAATCAAATAGATCATGATAAAAACCACAAAGAACGAAAGAATCATTTCATTCAAATCAAACTTCATAAACCTTGCATATCCAAATTGCTTCTGAGCAAATTGATTTACCATCCTGCAGAAATTTTGTGCTAAAAACGTCACTGTCAAAAATGAAAATAAAGCCATCAATCCTGTATGATAAAACTGTTCTAATTTCACATCATATCCATATTCCTTCATCAGTTTATGTTCCTTTTTATATCGCTTTCCAATAAACAGATATACAATCATAATCAGTGATAAGAATAAAACTGATATAGCTGTACTGTAGATCATGAATGTTTTTGGATCCTGATATTTCGCATAAGAAATCTGATGCTCATATTTCGATTGATATGTACTCTTAAACCCAGGTATCATTGTATTTACCTTTTCCACAAATGCATCTACATTTGCTTCCGGTTTTAATAAAAATCGTACATAATGGAAATACAAATGCTCACGTTGATTCACAAAATGATTCATTACCGGATTATGGGTAAACTCATTTCTAAAGAACATCATTCTTAAATGTTCATTTTCTATATCAGTAATTCCGACTACTTTGAGATCAATGATTTCACACATTCGCATATTCTCTTCACCCATATATACCGGGTTTTCTACAATTGAATATTCTTGTGCCAGCATTCGATAATTTATAGAATAATAGTTTTGATAACCATAAACACCCAAATGAATTGTTTGTCCAATTAATTCATCATAACTTTCAATACCATTTTCTTCCATAATCATATCAGCAGTGTTTTTCGATACGATCACTTCATTTTGATCCAACGGCATTTGACCTGTGATTAATGATATAGAATCATCCATCAAATCAAACATATTTATGCCATAATGATCATCACCAAAATAACCTTCTATTTCAGCTACTTCTTTTAACCATGGTGAAACAAATATATCATCGCGCAAATCTTCAACATAATCGTCTATCTTTTCAAAGATTTGATTGCTGATAAGAAAAGCATTATCAATCGGTCTATCATTATTTATACTATTCCGTTCCCATAAAATTTCTGAATCCTCAGTTATTTCCTTTATTTTACGGATATAATCTAAATCTACTGGGTTAAAAGCATCTTTTCGTTCTCCGAAGTCATAAGGATCCTCCTCAGTTATCATACCATATGCATAATCATAAATATCATGATCATAAAAAGCTTCTACTGCCAGTATTTCATCACTGGTTTCAATCACTTTTCTGATTTCTTCATACAACTGCATATCATATTCCAAACAGTAACCATATTGTAATACATAACTGTTTGGTTTTGACTCAACTATATTCTTTCCTTTGTAGTATATCATTTGTGTATCGCTTTGTGATTTGACTGTGGTGTATAGATTTTTTGTGGTGAATATCATCAACATCGATAAAACACATAAAGTGATGAGTAGTAAATGCTCCCCTAATCTTGACTTATATTCTCGAAGTGTCAGTGACAGGGTTTCCTTCCATCCTTTTCTTTTCTCTTCTGTTTCTTTATCTGCTTTCTCATAGACATGTTTCCATTCATCTTTCTCAACTATCCCTTTTCCCATTTGTATCACTCGATCTGCATATTTTTCTGAGATGGATATATCATGTGTCACCAAAACAACCTGAATCTCTTGTGATACTTCTTTCAGGTAGTTCATTAATAATTCGGCATTTTCATGATCCAGTGCTGCTGTGGGTTCATCACATAATAATAATTGAGGTTTGAATAATAAAGAGCGAATAAATTGGACTCTTTTTTTCTGACCATTCGAACACTTCTTTACTTTCTTATTTCGATGTTCCCACAAATCAAACTTCATCAGATATTCTTCTATTTGCTTGGGATCATTCAAAACCGTAATCAGATTCTCATAAACACTCATATTCTCAAACAACTGGATCTCTTGTGTCAGATAACTGATTACAGGTACTTCGATTCTTTCCCCTTCAAATTCTTGATCATCCCCACTGATAATATTCATCAGAGTTGTTTTTCCACAACCACTTGGTCCTAAGATGACACTCAAACCTTTTGTTTCGAAAGTCAAATCAATGCCTTTTAACGCTTCTACTTCACTGTTTTTATTATGATAAATCTTTCTGATCCCTTTTAGTTTCATTTCATCTTCCCCCCCTTTTTATATATGGAAGGTTCCAGAGTATTCTGGAACCTGATTACTAATTATAGCCTCGACAAATTACTTGTGTATCAGTTGCAGTTAACGGCCCAGTAATAAATCCACAAGTATTACAGCTAATTTTATAAGTGTAAGATCTTTTCTGCGTAACATCAACACCATAATTGTAATGAATGCAGGCTTTGGTACTGGATGTCGACCATTCTTCCTGATCAACAATGATTGTGGTTGTATTATAACCAGCACAATTTAGACATTGTTTTTTAACAACTCTTGGTTCAATTGTATTATCACAGGCTTCACATTCATGAATTTCCAGTTTGTTTACTGTAGATTCGTGTGCATGAATTGTCATCAATGATCCAGTTGCATTCAATACCATGAGTGAGGCTAAAATAGCTCCAAATAATTTCTTCATTTCTCTTCTCCTTTCTATTTTAATTATATATGATATTATCATAGATTTGTAAATATTACCAATATTCATTGAATTTATAGTTAAAATAATAATTTAAAAACAAACGGCAATTTTTAGTTTATTTTTTTATTTAATGTTAGAATTAGAAACTGAGGTATGATAATGAAAATATTTTTAGTTTTAGTTATGCTATTTAATTCCGTTGTCCCAAATTAACAAATTCTTTCTTCCGTCACTTACGGCATTTGTCTTGGAACAGGCTGTGATGGAAATTAATATTGAATCCTATTTTTTATCATATTTTTTCTAAAAACGTAAAGAAGTGAATAGTCCCGAGTTATTTTCGATAAACGTATCATTTCATTTTCAAATATTTTCCAGTATGGATTATGATACAATTCTTTTTTTAATACTCCCATAACATTATGTAAAATGAAATCTTCAAGTTCTCGACAATCAATATCTTTTTTTAATCTTTTATAGTACTCCAAATATACTGAATTTGGATTTTTTTTGTTTATTTCACATTTTTCTAATTCATCAGGCAGTTTTAAATTTAATTCTCGACAGCAAGCACACATAAATAACAAAGCATTCTGCGTTTTATTATTCATTTTGTAAGAAATTGAATAATATGACAATGCTTGTTCATAATTTAGCTGAATATTATAATAAAAACTTGCTATGTTATAATTGATTTTGCTTTTCAGTCTGTATGGAATACATTTCAATTCCATTTGTTTGGTCAACTCTTTAATTGTGATTTCAGCCATTTTTTTATCAATATTCTTTATAATATTAAATCTTGCCATCATAACTTTACTTTTGCGGTAATAATTGTTTTTATCTAAGTTTAATTCTATTTTTTTAAGAGTTTCTAAGCCGCATTGCATATTTAACATAAGTTTTTCATAAAGATGAATATGATATTGCATTATCAAATTATTTGGATACTGTTCAATCCAAGATTTCATTTCTTCCATTAAATCATAATCACCAGCATGATCCCAATTCGAAATATCCATGACTTCTATTAAAAGTATTCTTAACTTATCTTCTTTAATTATTTGTATTAATTTTAAATCTTTCTTGATTTCTTCACCATTCAAATACTCGTCATCTTGATAATAGCGGAATAAATGCTTAAATACTTCATTATATTGACTATATACAATACCGTTTTCTTTTCCTCGAAAATAAGCTTTGTATTGGATATTTAGCTCTTTTATTGCCTGTTCATTCATATAATCACAGGCTTTATACAAAGAATCAGCAAAATCTTCCAACCAATTCTTTAAATCTTCAATAGGAAAGTATTCATAACCGAAATATTGGATAATTTCTTCGTAGTAATTAACATTCTTGATTTTTCCCTTTTCAATTTCCTGATAAGTTCTAGAAGAACAAATACCATTTGATACCTCTGCTATCGTTAGCTTTCTTTCCGATCTCAAATATTTAAAAATATTCCCTATTTCAATTCTTATTTCATCATTCATATACGATTCCCCTTCCCTCAATTGTTAATATTTTTCATCCTCCACAACACTATCTCAATCAAATAGATAATGACAAAAACCACAAAGAACGAAAGAATCATTTCATTCAAATCAAACTTCATAAACCTTGCATATCCAAATTGCTTCTGAGCAAATTGATTTACCATCCTGCAGAAATTTTGTGCTAAAAACGTCACTGTCAAAAATGAAAATAAAGCCATCAATCCTGTATGATAAAACTGTTCTAATTTCACATCATATCCATATTCCTTCATCAGTTTATGTTCCTTTTTATATCGCTTTCCAATAAACAGATATACAATCATAATCAGTGATAAGAATAAAACTGATATAGCTGTACTGTAGATCATGAATGTTTTTGGATCCTGATATTTCGCATAAGAAATCTGATGCTCATATTTCGATTGATATGTACTCTTAAACCCAGGTATCATTGTATTTACCTTTTCCACAAATGCATCTACATTTGCTTCCGGTTTTAATAAAAATCGTACATAATGGAAATACAAATGCTCACGTTGATTCACAAAATGATTCATTACCGGATTATGGGTAAACTCATTTCTAAAGAACATCATTCTTAAATGTTCATTTTCTATATCAGTAATTCCGACTACTTTGAGATCAATGATTTCACACATTCGCATATTCTCTTCACCCATATATACCGGGTTTTCTACAATTGAATATTCTTGTGCCAGCATTCGATAATTTATAGAATAATAGTTTTGATAACCATAAACACCCAAATGAATTGTTTGTCCAATTAATTCATCATAACTTTCAATACCATTTTCTTCCATAATCATATCAGCAGTGTTTTTCGATACGATCACTTCATTTTGATCCAACGGCATTTGACCTGTGATTAATGATATAGAATCATCCATCAAATCAAACATATTTATGCCATAATGATCATCACCAAAATAACCTTCTATTTCAGCTACTTCTTTTAACCATGGTGAAACAAATATATCATCGCGCAAATCTTCAACATAATCGTCTATCTTTTCAAAGATTTGATTGCTGATAAGAAAAGCATTATCAATCGGTCTATCATTATTTATACTATTCCGTTCCCATAAAATTTCTGAATCCTCAGTTATTTCCTTTATTTTACGGATATAATCTAAATCTACTGGGTTAAAAGCATCTTTTCGTTCTCCGAAGTCATAAGGATCCTCCTCAGTTATCATACCATATGCATAATCATAAATATCATGATCATAAAAAGCTTCTACTGCCAGTATTTCATCACTGGTTTCAATCACTTTTCTGATTTCTTCATACAACTGCATATCATATTCCAAACAGTAACCATATTGTAATACATAACTGTTTGGTTTTGACTCAACTATATTCTTTCCTTTGTAGTATATCATTTGTGTATCGCTTTGTGATTTGACTGTGGTGTATAGATTTTTTGTGGTGAATATCATCAACATCGATAAAACACATAAAGTGATGAGTAGTAAATGCTCCCCTAATCTTGACTTATATTCTCGAAGTGTCAGTGACAGGGTTTCCTTCCATCCTTTTCTTTTCTCTTCTGTTTCTTTATCTGCTTTCTCATAGACATGTTTCCATTCATCTTTCTCAACTATCCCTTTTCCCATTTGTATCACTCGATCTGCATATTTTTCTGAGATGGATATATCATGTGTCACCAAAACAACCTGAATCTCTTGTGATACTTCTTTCAGGTAGTTCATTAATAATTCGGCATTTTCATGATCCAGTGCTGCTGTGGGTTCATCACATAATAATAATTGAGGTTTGAATAATAAAGAGCGAATAAATTGGACTCTTTTTTTCTGACCATTCGAACACTTCTTTACTTTCTTATTTCGATGTTCCCACAAATCAAACTTCATCAGATATTCTTCTATTTGCTTGGGATCATTCAAAACCGTAATCAGATTCTCATAAACACTCATATTCTCAAACAACTGGATCTCTTGTGTCAGATAACTGATTACAGGTACTTCGATTCTTTCCCCTTCAAATTCTTGATCATCCCCACTGATAATATTCATCAGAGTTGTTTTTCCACAACCACTTGGTCCTAAGATGACACTTAAACCTTTTGTTTCGAAAGTCAAATCAATGCCTTTTAACGCTTCAACTTCACTGTTTTTATTATGATAAATCTTTCTGATCCCTTTTAGTTTCATTCAATATCCCCCTTTATATATATGGAAGGTTCCAGAGTATTCTGGAACCTGATAAAACTTAACATTTTTGATGAACATTCTAGGTTCATTTTTTCAATTCTAGATTTGCATCAAAATTCATCATTTTACGGTGTATTTAACATCGCCGACAATGTATGTTTCTCCAAAATTATTTTTATTTAATTTAATTATATATTTTTTAATCCTATAATTAACGATTTTGCTAATATTCATTCAATTCGATCTTAAATACATTTTTTTAATTATTTCGGAAATTATTCTTTGTTTTTAACTCAATACAGCAATCACAAAAAGCTTTTACTTCTGAATCATGAGATACAATCACAATTGTTTTTCCTGATTCTTTTAATTCTTTAAAATAATTTAAGATAAATTCTTTGTTTTCTTGGTCCAAAGAAGCTGTAGGTTCATCGGCCAGGATGAGTTCACTGTCTTTTAGAAAGATTTTTGCCAGAGCTATTCTTTGTTGTTCTCCACCTGATAATTCATAAACTTTTTGATGAATTGTATTTTCCAAACCTACTTTTTTTAAAGCTTCTTTGATTATTTTTTCTTTCTTTTTACTCTTTTTTACAGATTGAATCAATTGCATATTTTCATATACACTTTCATTTTCAATCAATCCGAAATTTTGAAAGACAAAGGATATTTTTTTCGATAGAAAGTCTCTTTTTATACGATTTTTGGTAATTTCTTTTCCATCATAAAGAATAATTCCTTGATCTTTTTTTTTCGATCAATCCAATCATATTTAAAAGCGTTGTCTTACCACAACCGCTTACTCCGTGTAAGCAAGTAATCTGATTGGAATGAATGATGCAATTGAAATCATCAAATAGAATTCTCTGATCAAATCTCTTTTGCAAGTGTTGAATTTCTATTTTCACAATCTTATTCCTCCTGAATTTCTTTTTGAACAAAAACAAATCATGTTGAAAATGAAGTCAAAGAATAATATCAATAGATAATTTGGCAGTAGTTGCACAAACCTTGTTTGATCAAACAAATAATGCAAACAAAATACAATAAAATATATCCATGTCTGATCAAGGATCAGATTAAAGAAAATTGAACCAAATCGAATACCTTCTATTCTTTCTAATACATATCGCTTTCTGTTTTTTTCTATCATCATTTCAATCATTTGCAGATTAATCACAATAATTAACAATATAAATAAAGCTGTTTTTATAAGAATTGGTATTTGTGTTTTTATTTCTTGTTTCCTGTTTTTTTCATAGACTTTTAGACAGCTTTTTATTGAAAAGCTTGGTTTTATCCCATGATCGATTAACAATTGATCAAATGCTTTTTGTGCATTTTCAGCTTTCCCATCAAAGTAATAATAATTGATTCCAATACCATCAAACTGTGATACTTCAATGATTGAAAATGGATTTAATTGATTTGTTTCTAAATAAGATAAGCTAAAGTTTTCAGCCTCATTGATATCCATCCTGATATATTCAATTTCATCCTCTTTAAATAAATATCCATAATTTAATTCAAATAATTCTTGTAGTTTTTGAGCATCGTTATTTGGTAGAATTACTGTTAATGTTTCACGTTTCAAATTATCAAATTCATGATATTTCGATAAGTAATTGTCATCTACGAAATAGTGCGAAACTAAATTTCCATTTTGATCTGTTAAATAGGTTTCTTCAAAATAGAAACCGTGATTTTGTTCAACTAGAATTTTTGATATTTCATTGAATTCTTTTTGTTTATCTGTATTATGAGCATCCCCATATGTATAAATACCTAAAACTCTATATAGATTATGATATTTCTCGATTTGGGCTTTATGTTGAAGTTGTGCTGTTATTAACTGGCTACAGCTGCTAAGACCTGTTGCAATCATACTTATTCCAAGAAGCAACACAACACATTTTAACACTAACAAACTGTGATAAATGTTCTTTAAATATGATTTTCCTTTCATCATTTGATTTGGCGGGATCTGTAGGATAAGAATATACAGAATGATTGAAATCAGTATCGTCATTCCATACGCAATTAATGAATGAAAAAGCATGATCCAACCAAAATCAACTAGTTTTACAAACTTATAACCTGTTGCAAATATAAAAATAAAATGTGCCAGAATATAAATGGGCATGAATAGGTATAAATCTTTTAGAAAAAGATGAATATAAATCTGAAAGCTGGAAATTCCCTCTTGTTTCATAATTCCGATTTTTTTTGTTTCCTTCAACATCACCGTTAATAAACTAAAAATAATTATACTGATGCATAACACAAAATAGATCAGATGTTCATAGTTTTTTTCGACTTCCTGATGCTTTGATTTTGGTTCAAATGTTATTTGAATCGTAGAATCGAAATCCTTCAAATCTGCAATCAAGTGATCCACATCTTCTTTATTCTTATAGGTGAATGTATAACCACTCATTAAATGAAATTTAGGATGGGATAATGTAAATGGAGTCAACTGAAATTCAGTAAGGTGAAAAAAACTTAATAATCGATGATCTAAGGATTCATGATTACTGGAATATTCCTCAAACTCTTTTAACGCATCGATTTGACCTTCTTCAAGAAGTATTCTCTGACAATAATCCTCATCATCTGAATAAGCAAATATTATATTCTGTTGACTTACATCATCAAACGAAAATTGATATGCATTGATATGATATCGATCTAAGCACTCTTTTAAATATATTAAAAGTTTCTCATTTTTATCATCACTGTTTGACAACATAAAATAGCCTGATTCTATTGAATCAGTATAATCATAATTCATAATCTTCCAATGATTTCTCTCATCAAATCGTTTCATTGAGAAAAACGTTGAAAGAATAAACATGATGATGGTCAGAATACAAATCTTTTTCTTCATCTTATTTGTTTTCCTTATACATATTTATCATATTATAATTTTATATATGAGTCAATATATTCATATTATTTTAAATAATTCCTTATAATTAAAAAAGATGAATACATTTCGTACTCATCTCTTATTTAATTTCTATTCTCCTACTAATTCTTTATAGATGCCAATATAGAACTCTGCACTCTGTTCCCAAGAAACATCTTTGTTCATAGCATTCTTAACCAGCTGTTTCCATGCATCAGGTTCATTGTAATACAAGTTAATAGCTTCCCAAAGTACATGCATCATATCATTGGAATTGTAGTTAGAGAAGCTAAATCCTGTTCCTTCTCCGGTAAACTTGTTGTATGGAATAACTGTATCTTTTAAACCACCTGTTTCTCTTACTAACGGTAATGTTCCATATCTCATAGAGATCAGTTGAGAAATACCACATGGTTCAAACAGAGAAGGCATTAAGAATAAATCACTTGCTGCATAAATCTCATGTGATAATTCTTCATTATAGCCACAATAGAAGCATACTTTTCCTGGATTTGAAACCTCTGCTTCACGAAGTTTTTCTTCAAGTCCAGCTTCACCGCTACCTAAGAATACTAGCTGAACCGGCTGATTGCAAATATTGAATAACTGTTCAATAATCAAATAAATGCCTTTCTGCCAAGTCAATCTAGAAACCAGACCAATCAGCATGACATCTTCATTTACTTCAAGACCCAATTTTTCCTGAAGAGCTTTCTTATTCTCAGCCTTTCCTTTTTTATAGGTTCTACTAGTATAATTCTTTGTAATCAGTGAATCTGTTTTTGGATTCCACATTTCTGTATCAATACCATTTACAACACCGCACAGATCAGCTTCTCGGAATCTTAACACAGATTCAAGACGTTCTCCATACTGAGTTGTTTTGATTTCCTGAGCATATGTTGGTGATACTGTTGTAATCTTATCTGAATAAACAATACCGGCTTTCATAAATGAAATACCACCATCAAAACGAACATTTCCGTTATCGAAAACATAATCGCCTAAACCCAGACATGGTCCTAACATTAAGCGGCCAAAGTTGCCCTGAAATGCCAGATTATGAATCGTATAAACATGTTTGATTGAACGATAACGATAATCATGATTGAAGTTTTCTTTACACATACATGGAATCATACCTGTATGCCAGTCATGGCAGTGCATGATTTCTGGGAAATAATCAATCTGATTCAACATTTCCAATACGGCTTTCTGGAAGAATGCAAAGCGTTCTCCATCATCCTCATAGCCATATAAACCTTCTCTTTCAAAATAATCACGATGTTCAATGAAATAATAAGTTACATCATTGTAAATGTAGTAGAACAAATTAACCTGTTTTTCTTCAAAATTGATATTTACCGTATAGGTTCTTAAAAACGTAAACTTATAGTGCCAGTTAATCGCAATCTTCTTGAACAGCGGAAGAACCACTCGAACATCATAACCTTTTCTTCTGAGTTCATTTGGAAGAGAACCAATTACATCGGCCAACCCACCGCTCTTAACAAAAGGCAATCCTTCAGTTGCAACAAAAAGAATTCTTTCCATTAGATGCGATCCCCCCTTCTAACATAAGCAGGAGCACCCGGCTGTCCTTGAACATTCTTTACTCTTGAAATCAAAGCTTCTTTATCAACAACAACATTGTTAATATAAACATCTTCACCTACAACAGTATTCGGACAAAGCACAGAATTCTTTACAACTGCGCCCTTCTTAACAATGCATCCACGTCCAATAACAGAGTTTTCAATTTCTCCTTCAATGAAGCAGCCATTTGAAATAACTGAACTGCGGATTTTTGCATCCTTGGTATATTTTGTAGGTGCTGAATCATTTGTTCTGGTATAAATCGGCCATTCATCCTTAAACAGATCTTCTGCAATTTCAGGATCAATCAATTCCATATTAGCTTCATAATAAGCATTCAAATCTGTGATTGCAGCCAAATAACCACGATACTGATAACCTCTGATATCCAGTTCTGAACAGTTTTCATTCAAAATATCTGTAAACCAGTAAAGTGAACTCGTCTTCACTGCCTGCTCAATCAACTGTACAAACAATGCTTTGGAAAGAACATATGTTTCCATGGAAATATTACGAGTTTTATTTTTACCTCTGTTTTTTTCAATAGATAATAAACCCTTCTGTTTATTTAAAATCAAGGTATCACAGTCAATGAATTTTGCTTTCGCATCATCAACTGTCTTATAAACAACTGTTACATCAGCACCTGTTTCAATGTGTTTATCTAAAACTGCCTGATAATTCATTGAATACAGCATATAGCTTGGTGCAATAACAACATAATCTTTTGTTGATTTATTAATTGTTCTTAGATTAGCATAAAAACTTGCGATATCTGTATTATAGAACTCTGATTCCGGAGAGTTTTCTCCATACAGAATACTCAATCCACCACGTTTTGAATTAATGTTGTAGTGACGTCCTGTTCCAACATGTGAAAATACTGAACGAGGACGATTCTTCAAATAAATCTGAATCTCTTCAATTTCAGAATTTGTCATATTTGACAATGGAAAATCCACCATACGGTAACGACCTAAGAATGAGAAGGCTGCGATCGGTCGATAATCATGCATACCTTTTACTTTCACATTTGATCCAGGAAAGTTAACAATTCCAAGCGCATTACACATATTCATTACCTCACATTCTTTGCGATCAGTTCAATTTCTTCACTGTTTGGATCACCGACAACAGCATTTGCTGCAATTTTTACACCATCCTTGACAATGACACGATTTAAAACAGCGCCTTCGCCAATAACACAGTCAGGCAGAACCACCGAATCCTTCACAACAGCATTCTTTCCAATTTTAACATTTGTAGAAATAACCGATCCTTCTACTTTTCCATCAATCACACAACCCTGATCAATAAAGGAATTGACAATATCACCATTGGCACCGATATACTGCGGTCTTGCACTCTTATCCTGTGTGTAAATCTTCCAGTTTGGATCCTGTAAATCCAATTCTTTAGAACGATATAAAAGATCCATGTTGGCTTCCCACAAAGAAGAAATCGTTCCAACATCTTTCCAGTAATCTTCAAATCTCCATGACCATAAACGTTTTCCGTCATTTAACAATGTCGGAATAATATCCTTACCAAAATCATGATGAGAATTTGGATTCTTATCGTCTTCAATCAGCATTTTTCTAAGCAATTTCCAGTTAAAAATATAAATACCCATGGAAGCCAAATTACTCTTTGGTTCTTTTGGTTTTTCTTCAAATTCTATAATTTGTCCATCTTCATTGGTATTCATAATTCCAAATCGGCTGGCTTCTTTCATTGGGACTGGCAATACAGCAATTGTACAGTCAGCATTATTTTCTTTATGGTGAGCTAACATTTTTGCATAATTCATTTTATAGATATGGTCACCTGAAAGAATCAGCACATATTCAGTTTCATATGAATCGATAAAATCAATATTCTGA
>CAMEIZ010000023.1 GCA_945919165.1 uncultured Traorella sp. | reverse complement strand
GCTCTGGCTAAGCTGACTTTTTGTTTTTCTCCTAACGACAATTGATTTGACTTTTTTTCTAATAAATGAGTTAAATGTAATTCATTGGATAAATAATCAAGTCTTTGATCAAGGATGTCTTTTGAAAGCTTTCTGATTTTCATCGGATAAAGAATATTTTCTTTTACACTGGAATGTATCAGATAGGGCTGTTGAAAAACAAGTGTCATATCCTGAAAAGGAACTTTTATCTGATGATTATAAAAGATTTCTCCTTCATCCTTTTCAATCAGACCGGCTATCAGATTCAGTAAAGTTGATTTTCCAGCACCATTAGGTCCAACTATGGCTGTAATTCTGTTAGCTGATAGATGCAGCTGATCCAAGTCCAAAACCATTTGATTCTGATAATGCTTTTTCAGATTTTTAATTTCTATTTCCATATGATCAGCTCTTTTCCTTTTGAAAATGATAAAGAATCGAATTAATCAGAAAGGAAAGAAGCAGTAAAATAATTCCCACTGCAATGGCTCTCTCAAACTCCCCCATTCCTTTCAGCTGCGAAATATAGGTCGTCATCACACGAGTTTTTCCTTCTATATTTCCGCCAACAATCATTACTGCTCCAACTTCAGAAATCGCTCTTGAAAAACCTGTTACTACAGCAGTAAAGATGCCAATTCTCAACTCATAGATAAACAGTTTCATCGTTTCCAATCGATTCGCACCTAATGTTTTTGCCAACATAAAAATCTGCTGTTTTCTTTCATTCGCAATATTGATTGTCAAACCTAAAATCAATGGAATTATCAATAAGGTCTGAGCAATGATCATCACTGTTACTGTATAATTTAAAGAAAGATATCCCAATGGGCCTCTTCGCATAAAAAGGATGTAAACAACTAAACCACACAACACCGGAGGCAGTCCCATTAATGTATAAATCAGACGCATGAGAAAATCTTTACCGAAAAACTCACATTTTGAAATGATTATGGCTACAGGAATACTTAAAAGTGAGGCAATCAACAATGAAGTCAGTGAAACACTCAGTGAAAGAAAAACAACTTCAAACTCTTCTTTATCTAAACAGAAGATACGATGAAAAGCCTCTCTGATCCCATCAATAGTGATATCCATATTTATTTCGCATTTGGTGTAAACAGAGGTTTACCGTATTTTTCAACTCCATACTCACCAATCAGCTGCTGCGTTTCTTCAGACACAATCCATTTCTGAAAAGCTTTTGCTCCTTCATGATTGATTTTCTCATTTTTATCTGGATTAACACAAATAACTCCATATTGATTGTATAATAAACCGCTGTCATCTTTTTCACAAACAATCATCAGATCTTCATCTAACTGATAATTCAGCCAGGTCGCACGATCACTTAATGTATAAGCCAGCTTTTCATTCGCCATTTGTAAAACAGCACCCATACCTGCACCTGCTTCTACATACCAATCACCACTTGGCTGCAGACCACATTTCTCCCAAATTGTTAATTCTTTTTTATGTGTTCCTGAATTATCACTGCGTGAAATAAATAAAGACTGTGACTGACTTAACAGCTGAAAAGCCAAAACAATATCATGAGCTGCCTTATCAGCTATCTGAGCCGGATCATTTTTTGGTCCAACTAATACAAAATCGTTATACATGACATCTTTTCTTCCATCTTCATCGGCATGGCCTTCATCGACAAACTTCTTTTCTGCAGCCGGTGAATGAACTAGTAAGACATCTGCTTCTCCGTTTTCACCCATTTTCATGGCTTCTCCCGATCCAACTGAAATCACACTGACATGATATCCGCTTTCTTCTTCAAAAACAGGCAAAATTTCATCTAACAACCCACTGTCTTTCGTACTGGTTGTAGTGGCAAGAATAATTTCCTGATTTTTTGGCGTATTCGCCGTTTGACATCCTGCAAGCAACAAACTCAGGCATAAAAATGATACAAGTTTTTTCATGATTCATTACCTCCTATTATAAAAAAGCTAGAAGATTTTCCTTTATTATCATTATAGTACAATCAAACTGAATGTTAAATATATATCCACTTTTTCACAAAGTAATTGTTCATCTAATATAAAATTATATTTTTATAAATAATACTTGAAATGATCAATCGAAAACAATTCATATCACAAAGAAGGATGTTTTATTGTGTCCTTACTGTATAAATTGTTTATTTTCTTATCATAAAAAATCCTCCGCAGTTCAAACCATACGGAGGACCTATGATGTTGATTTTATAAACTCATCTTTAACTGTTTCAGGCTTTTACCTGATTATTCTTACTTTGACATTCACTGCAGATACCTTTATATAGAATTTCCACTTCATGAACTTTAAAACCATACAGATTCATATATCGTCTTCGAGGTGTTTTAATTGGAATATCCATCAGTTTATGACAATCAGAACATAATGCATGATCGTGAGCAGAAAGATTCCAGTCAAAACGATCTTTCATATTGGGTAGCTCTACTTTTCTGATTTTACCGTTTTCTGCAAAGGTATTCAAATTTCGATAAATTGTTGCCAATGAAATATGCGGATCAATTTCTTTTAATTCAGCATAAATCATTTCTGCTGTTGGATGATCTTCACGATTTTTCAAGGCATTTAGAATCATTGCTTTTTGTCTAGTCTTTTTCATAGGTACATTCTACTTATTTTCTGACATGAAGTCAAGAAGTATACCTAAAATGATAAACTAAAAGACTGCCGAATTACGGCAGTCATTTCATTATTCCTGAGAAATCTTAACCAAGCGGTTATAGCGTTTTTCAGCATCCTTACGTGTTTTCTGGAACATTTCGTATGCTGTTTCCTGACCTTTTAACTTCACTAACTGAGCGTAGCGAGTTTCATTCATCAAGAACGCATTCATCTTATCAAAGTCAGGAGCCTTTGAATCAATTGTTAATGGCTGTTCGTTGCGTGGGTCGAAACGGTAAAGTGTTACATATCCGCATTCAACAGCAGCAGCCTGAACTCTCTGGTGATTTGCTAAACCACCCTTGATACCATGGTTAGCACAAGGTGAGTAAGCAATGATCAGAGATGGTCCATCATAGCTTTCAGCTTCTTTAATTGCTTTTAATGTCTGAGCTTTGTTAGCACCCATAGCAATAGAAGCTACGTAAACATGACCATAAGCCATAGCAATCTGTCCTAAGTCTTTCTTAGCAGTTGGTTTTCCGCCTGCTGCAAACTTCGCAATAGAAGCAGCCTGACTTGACTTAGAAGACTGTCCACCTGTATTTGAGTAAACTTCTGTATCCAATACTAAGACGTTAACATTTAAGTTGTTAGCCAATACATGGTCTAATCCACCGTATCCGATATCATAAGCCCATCCGTCTCCACCGACGATCCATACTGACTTACCAACTAAGTCTCTTTCATAATCAAGAAGTTCTTTTACAGCTTCATTAGCACTTGCCTTAACACCGTCAACAATTGGCTGTACCAATTCTCTTTGAGCATCACGGTTATTTCCGGCTTCAATATATTTAGCGAAGACTTCTTTTAATTCTGGTTCAACATTTTCCATGTTGTCTTCCATAACTTTCAGAATTCTTGCTTCTTTGAAGTTCTGAGCTAATGCCATACCATATCCGTATTCAGCATTATCTTCGAATAATGAGTTTGCCCAAGCAACACCATTTCCATTTTCATCATTTACAAATGGAGTAGATGGAGTACTTGAAGAGTAAATCATTGAACATCCAGTAGCATTGGCTACCATCATGTCTTTACCATATAGCTGAGAAACTAATTTATAGTATGGAGTTTCACCACATCCTGGGCAAGCTCCAGATACTTCAAAGTAAGGCATTAAGAACTGACTTCCCTTAACTGTATCAGTTGAGAAGTAGTTTGTCTTATATGGAACTTCCTTGTATAAGTAATCAGCAAGAGGAACCTGATCCAGTTTAGCATTTACATCCACCATCTTCAGAGCTTTTTCACCCTTCATACCTGGACATTCAGTTACACAAAGACCACAGCCAACACAGTTGTCAGGAGATACCTGAACACGGAATTTCATTCCGGCTACATCTTTACCCATAGCTGGTTTTGTCTTGAATTCCATAGGTGCATTAGCAACTTCTTCGTCTGTTAACAGGAATGTACGGATTGTTCCATGAGGACAAACATAAGAACAGAATCCACACTGGATACAGTTATCTGGATTCCAAGTTGGAACCTGAACAGCAATGGTTCTTCTTTCCTTATAAGATACATTGTTGCGGATAGATCCATCTAACAAGTTATATTTAGTAAATGCACTTACCGGCATATCATAACCTTCCAAGTGATTGATTGGAGCTACATGGTTGTCAAAGTATTCATCGCCTGTTAATTTTCTTCCTGAATCATATGGAAGATTTGCCCATTCTGGCTTAACTTCGATTTCAACTAATCCGCCCTTACCATTGTCAATAGCGTTATAGTTGGCCTGAACAACATCGTCACCCTTCTTAGAATAAGATTTATAAGCAGCTTTCTTCATTAATTCAACTGACTGTTCATATGGCATAATCTGTTCATTCAAAGCGAAGAATGCAGACTGAAGAATTGTATTTGTTCTTCTTCCCATACCAATTTCACGAGCAATATCTGTTGCATTAATAATATAGAATTTAGCTTCTTTCTTAGCCAAAGTAGCTTTTAATCTATTTGGCAAGTGATCTTCGATTTCATCTTTTGAGAAGGTTGTATTTAACAAGAATGTTCCACCCTTCTTCAAATCTTTTACCATGTCATATTTAAATACATAGGCATCTAATGAACAAGAAATGAAGTCAGCATTGTTAATGTAGTAAGTTGAACGAATTGGTGAGTTTCCAAAACGTAAATGAGAACGAGTTACACCGCCTGCTTTCTTTGAGTCATAAGCAAAGTAAGCCTGAACGTACTGATCTGTGTTATCACCAATAATCTTGATTGAGTTCTTGTTAGCACCAACTGTACCATCAGATCCTAAACCATAGAATAAGCAAGAAGTATAATCTGCTTTTACTTCAAAGCTTGGATCAACTGGTAATGACAAGTTTGTAACATCATCCACAATACCAATTGTAAATTCATCCTTTGGTGCATCTTTTGCTAATTCATCATAAACAGCTTTAATCTGGTTAGGAGCAGTATCTTTTGAACCTAATCCATAACGTCCGCCAGTAATTACTAAATCTTTGTGATCCTTTAAAGCGTTTAAAACATCCAAATATAATGGATCACGTCCGCCCATTTCTTTTGTACGGTCTAAAACAGCAATCTTCTTAACAGTTTCAGGTAAAACAGCTGTTAAGTATTTTGTTGAGAATGGACGATACAAATGAACTTTAATTAAACCAACTTTTTCTCCATTAGCCACTAAAGTATCAATTGTTTCTTTAATAGTTTCAGTAACTGAACCCATTGCAACAATAACACGTTCTGCATCACTTGCTCCATAATAAGTAAATGGTGCATATTCACGTCCTGTTACCTTAGAAATTTCTTTCATGTAATCAGCTACAATATCAGGAATCTTAGCATAGTGTTCATTCTGTGCTTCTCTTCCCTGGAAGAAAATATCATCATTTTCAGCACCGCCACGAGTAACAGGATTTGAATGAGGATTCAAAGCGTTAGCTTTATAAGAAGCTAATGCTTCTCTATCTAACAAACGATCAAATACTTCATAATCCATTACTTCAACTTTCTGAATTTCGTGAGAAGTACGGAATCCATCAAAGAAATGAATAAATGGTGCATGTCCTTTAATAGCAGCTAAATGAGCTACTCCAGCTAAATCCATTGCTTCCTGAACTGAATGAGAAGCCAACATACAGATACCTGTCTGACGGCAAGCATAAACGTCTTCGTGATCACCGAAAATATTTAAAGCACGTCCTGCAATAGCACGAGCAGCAACGTGAATAACTCCTGGTAAACATTCCCCAACCAGTTTATAAATATTAGGGATCATTAATAGTAAACCTTGACTGGCAGTAAATGTAGTAGCCAATGCTCCGCCCTGCAGAGCACCGTGAACAGCTCCGGCAGCTCCACCTTCTGACTGCATTTCACAAACTTTCACAACGCTGTCAAAAAGATTTTTACGGCCCTGAGTTGCCCATTCATCAACAACTTCTGCCATAGTTGATGATGGTGTAATTGGGTAAATCGCTGCAACTTCAGTAAACGCATACGCACAATGAGCGGCAGCAGTATTACCATCCATAGACATAAATTTCTTAGTCATGAGAACCTCCTCTAATTTAACCTACTCTATTATAGACCGAAAGGCTTTTTTTTGAAAGAACAAATTGTCTTTTTTTCATCATTTCCCCATAAAATCACGAAATCATCAACCATGCTCATAAAATCTATATTTCTTAACTTTTCTACATTATTCCATCATAAAAGCCCACATGGACATGCGGGCATCAAACATGATTTACTTTCTTTATGATTACGTTTACCTGAACACTATTTATTTTTAACAGCATCCAAAATCAACACACCAAAACAAATAATCAAAAAGGTATTGGCATAATGTAAAAAGCCAAACTGGTCATGAAATACTTGATAATTCATTCCAACATTTAAACAACATACAACAGCAAACAGCAACACAACAACAGCTACATTTTTTAAATTCTTATTCATCATAAACTCCTTTCTAATTTTTTTTTCTAATTCTTATTGATCATTATTCAGATATTCTTTCATTTCAGCAATAACAGTTTCATAGTCATCAATCAGATAAACCTGATCTAAAGTAAATAAATAACCTCCTTCCAGTTCAAAAATTTCATCTTCATCTTCATCTTCATGAAAAGTAAGCTGATAAGAATATCTTTCGGGTTTTTCTACACCGGTGATGATAGTTGAATTGTTGATGACCTGGTGAATCCATTGATACAATTGATTGACTTTTTCATTTGTCAATGTATAAGTATCATGTTGATTTTCATTCATGTGAATGACAACAGAAGGTTTCTGATTGATACATCCGGTTAATAATAAAGCACTCATGAATATAATAATTATTCTCTTCATAATTTCCCCTTCTTTCTTTCCATCAGTATATAATACTAATATGTTTTTTACAAGTTAATTTTATTCCAACATAATATTTTTTGGTTTTAATATAACAATATATCCTAATGGTAATAAACAAGAGATAATTAATGTACAGCTTCCAAGAATCAGCAGTAGGATTAGATCTTGACCTTGAATATGGACTTCATACTGAGAAACAATATCTTCATGAGTCAAATGATCCGGATTTAATACATGATGATTGGTAACAAATTTATCTTTTTCTGTATCTTCATAACGAATCATTGTTTCCACTAAATAATCAGAAAAACTTTGACTTAAGTATTTTTGACTTCCTATAGATAAAATAATACCTAAAAGACCGACGAATAAAGTTTCGAAAACAATTTGTATCAACAATTCTTTTTTATCCATCCCCAATGATAAATAAATGCCTATCTCATGCTTTCTTTCTTTTACAAAATAAAACGTAACCAGTGCCACAGCAATACACATAGCACCCATTGAAAACCATAAGACATTCTCTGATAAAGATGAAAGTGTTTTTATGGTTCCCAATAATCCTTCTACTGAATCCTCACTGGTATAGAAATTGATCTGTTTATCTTCAATTTCATTTAGAACAGTATTTTTAAATACCGGTAAATCTAACAGCGAATGTACACGAAACATACAGCTTTCTATCCATAAGCGATCTCTATTAGGCTCCATATTTGATTTTGAAAAAAAATCTTTCGCAAACTGTTCATATTTGACTAAATTCTGATTAGGAACATAGAAAAGTTCTAAATCGTTTTGAATATCCGAATACTTATTGTCTATTTGCTGATAGATTCCGACAATTTCATATGAAATAACTTTTTCATACACACTAACTGTCTGAGACTGTGCAGGATCATACGCTGTAAGAATCAAGCTAAAATCGATTCTATCTCCTATTTGAAATGGAACCTGATCTCTTGTTACTTGATCACTGATAATCATGACATCCCAACCATCATCCAACATTTCTTTTGTAAAATAACTGCCTTTATTTAAAGTTAATAATTCTTCTTTTTCATCTGTAAAGACCAGACTATCCACTCCATGAAGATATGATCCATTTTCATAATGCTTATTGTTCAGATCATACTTTTCACTGTCTAAAAGCTGAATGGAATTATAGTGATAATGAATGTCTGCATAGCTGACTTTCTCTTTAGAGGAAAGATTTTCATAGGAATCAATGAATTCCTTCCATGCCTTCTCATAATCTTCATCTGATAAAGCATATATTTGATTTTGATCGGTAATCGGACTTTTTAATAATACTTTTCCTCCAATACGATTTAACAGGTTTTCTTCAATCCCTTTAGAACTTTGCTGGATGGCTATGGAAACTGCCATCACATTTCCAATCAAAAATGTTAACAGCAGTAAAATCAGAGTACATGTTTTTCGCCGTAAAACACTGACTAAGACCCTTTTAAACAGCTTCATGATTTTAATTTCATTCCAATTGTCTGTAAATTAATAATCTTATCGCTTTTTTTAGCAACATTCTGATCATGAGTTACGACGATGACACATTTATTTCTCTGATGTGCTAACTCACTTAACAAATCTACGATAACCTCACTGCTCTTTCTATCCAGATTCCCGGTAGGCTCATCTGCCAAAATAATATCCACATTGGTTGAAAGAGCTCTGGCAATCGCCACACGCTGCTGTTCTCCGCCAGACAATCGATTCACACGCCTTTTGGCTTTCTTCTCATCAATTCCCACACTAAATAAATGTTCAAGAGCCAATCTGGTCATATCATCACCTAAAGGATTTTCAGTAATCCCCATCGCCACACGCACATTTTCCAAGGCATTCATATAGGGAATCAGATTATAATTCTGAAAAACAATACTAATATGATTTCTTCTGTATTTTTCATATCCGATTTCTGAAATTTCTTTTCCCTGATACATAATTGAACCACTTTCAGGTTTATCCAAAGCAGCAATCAACGAAAGAAAGGTTGTTTTTCCACATCCGCTGAACCCTACAATCGCATAAAACTTTCCTTGATCAAATGATTCGGATATATGATCTAAAATAATACGTTTAACATCACCGTCCGGATAAGAAAACGTCAAATCTTTTACTTCCAGAATACTCATACAACCCTCCTCACATCAAAATTTCTTTTGGTTTCATACCTAAAACATACAGCACGCTGACACATGTTGGAACTAATACAAGAATTAAACTGAGTACACTCACAGTAAACATATTCGATGTGTCCAATAATTCTTCATAATTGCTCATAAGTTCAACAGCAGAAAAGGATTCATCCACCATCATTTCTTCTTCTTTGCTGAGCTCAATTCGATAATTTTTATGATCCAAGATCGAATCTTCAACCTTCTGGCTCAAGGATTTAGATGTCAACATGGATCCACCAATTGCCAAAAAACAAATCAAAATCATTTCCAATAAAATTTGAGATACAACATTTCCTTTTTTCTCACCCATCGACAATAAAATACCGATTTCCGTTTTTCTTTCCTTGATAAAAATCATACTGACACTGAACAAAATCAGCATCGTCACAAAAACCGCTACAACTAAGACAAACTTACTGAGTGAATTTATTCCTTCCAATGGACCTGCAATCTTTAAATACACATCATTATTCAACTTCACCAACATATCCGTTTGATACTTTTCATTAATTTCCTGAATCATTTCACTGAAAACAGGAATATCATTTGAATCATTGAGCATAAAAACGTTATACTCCAAAAATCTCATCAAATTCTTTTGGGAATCATCCCGGAAAAGTCCTAATTCATCAAACTGTTTTATTTTTTTAACTCTGTCCTGATAACAATCAAGATAAAAATTCAATGGTACAAGACCGCCATAATTTGAAAAACCAATCTCTCTTGAATAATCTCCCCTTTTCTGCTTTTCCAAAAAATGAGCATCATCATATAAACCAATCACTTTAAATTCAACTGTGTTTTCATCAAGAATTGTATCTTTCACCGCCTGATTATGCTTTTCATACACCTTCAAACGATCCAATTCTTTGATTTCTTCACCATTAGCATTAAAATAATCATCAAACAAAACTCTATCAGAGCATATACGAGAAATCAGCTTTATCGAATCATTTGGCTTAATAGCCGTTAACTGATTCTTTTCATCAATAAAAAACGATCCACTGGGCATCAGTATCACATGAGCACCGCTTTGAATTTCCTCATCCGTAAAGTTTCTTCCTTCAGTAATATGTATGATCCCTTTTTTAAAATAATAGGAATCCGCCTCAGAGACACCATAAACCATAAGATGCTTATATGCTGAATCAATTGTATTTAAACTAGATTCATAATCCGTATTCAATCTGATATTTTGATCCGTCCAAAATGAAGCGGATAAAGCATAATCGCCATAATTCACTTCATCCAGTTGTTTTATTTCCTCAAACGATTTTATTGTTTGATCCATCAGTACTCGATTTTCTTCATCCTTAGGCAATTCAAACCATTCTTCAGGTGATAAATCATTCGGATTATCTACCAGAGTTTTAAAGACAGCAACAGGAAGAATCTGACGCATTATATCGTTTTTAATTGTTTGCGTAGAATTATACAAGATGATCGAACCGGAAATAACATTCGCACACACAAAAACAAGTAAAATCAAAATCAAAGACTTAACAGGTCTTCTAATAATACTTAAAAGTATACGCTCCAATCTTTTCATATCAATCATCCTTTTATTAATTTAATATTATTATATTATTCTATATCAAAAACAAATAGATACTGTCAAATTTTTTGGGACGTCCCACAGTATAGATTCTCATCTTATATTTTTTAAAAATATGAAAAAGAATGATACAAAAATATGTTTTAATAAAGAACTTTTATACATTTGTATCATTCATTTTATATTCCCAAGTAATAAATGTTTGATTTAATTTTTAATGAAAAATCTCTGTTTTTCGACCATTTATATAGATTTCTTTTTCTTTTTGAAATTCATACGCTAATTTATAATTTTCACGTTTTACAGCCAATTCAATCACGATATCAAGAACAAAAATCATTTCTTCATAAACTGTTTTGTCTTTAATATTCTGATATAAGCTTATAGCCTGATTCAGTGTTTTTTTATCATTTGGATTACGAATAAACTCTCTGGATAATTTCAACCATTGTTCATTGATATAGTCATTGTGAATATATTTCAAACCACGATGATACCATTTTGTCAGATTGCCAACATCATCAAGCTTCAGATAACAGATACAATAGTAAATGATCAGATTAGGTTCATTTATATATTCCTTTGATAGTTCATCCAGAACCTGAAGTGCTTTCTCATATTCTTTGTTACATATGTAAAGCCAGGCAAAATTCTGTTGTAGAAGATAAATCGTATTTTTTTCTACCTGAAGTATTTCAAAGCTTTTCAAAGCTCTTTTATAATAGTTCAATGCTTCACAATATGATTGATCAAGAAAATAAATATAACCCAACTGCATATCACAATATGCAGCTCGTTTAAAATTACTATATTGAACAAAAAGATCTCTGGCTTTATTTACACAAATATACGATTTATTGATGTTGTTTATATTTGAAGAAAATATACTATATAAATAATATGCCAAAGCAGTAAGTCTCACATCATTAGCAATTGAAAAAGATTTCTGATAAAAAACTTCTGCCTCATCAATTATATGTTTATGATTTAAATCAACAGCGGTATAAAGATAAAACAGCTGTTTCTCATTTTCGTTTAATATTAACTTTTTAATATGTTTAATGTCTTTTTTAGAATCATCTGCATATATTAATACATGACAAACAAATTGAATCAGCAGCATTTTCTGACAGTTTTCACAAGCCGCATAAGCCAATTGATTATTTTGTATTTCCTCTAAATATTTGTCATAATTGATTGTATGATAAAATAAGTCATCTAAAAACTGTTCATAAAGCTGAATTAATTTTTGATCTGCTTCTGGTTTTAAGATTACATCCATGCTTTCCATGATCAAATCAAATTGTTTCTCACTGGGGGTTTCTACATTTCTTTCAAATTTTGATATTCTCTCATGTGAAATATTGGTTCTTTTTTCAAGTTCTCGCGTTGATATCTTTCGTAATAAGCGATTGATTCGAATTAAATTAGCATAGTTTTTCATATGTTACCTTCTATTTATAAATTCATTAGAATTTGAAAATTTAATTAACTATACAATTATATTTACATAATGAATTTCTTTCTTTTTTCAATGGTACCTCTTGATGTTTATTTTATATCAAATATATAAATAAGTGTCAAACGATTTGGGACGTCCCAAGTACCATAAAAAAAACAGTCGTATTAAACAACTGTCTATTTGTTTCACTTTTTTTTAAGCAAAACGGTTAATTAAATAAACAACAAGACCGCCAAACAAAAATGCTGCAAGACTGCTGAGAATCATCATGAAATCATAACTTGTATGAATCGGTATCAATACCAGAGTACTGGCGACTACTAAACCTAACAATACTGACAGTGTCGCTCTTTTTGCTTTATTAAGAAGCATTGTAATCAGTTTTGCTGCCAATACAATTCCTAACAGAATACCAATTCCCATAAATGCAAGAGGAATGAGAATATTCATCTGAAATGATAAAACATTTGCCAAAAGACTTTTAAATAGATAATATTCACCAATGATCAACAGAATCATCGAACCGCTTACTCCGGGTAAAAACATAGAGAATCCGGCAATCATGCCAATCAGTATCATTTTTACTAAATATCCTGCACTTAATGCCGGAAAACTTGGGTTCACAACAGCATCCTTACTTGGTGATAAATAAGAAATCACAAAAATAATCAGCATCCCAATAGCTAAAAACAACCAATTGGTTTTTACTTCTTTCATTTCCTGTTTCATAAAAACCGGAATTGAAAATGCTACCAGTCCAACAAACCAATACATCGTTTGTGTTGGAAAATTGTCAAAGCAATAGGATAACACTTTCGCAAAACCTACTAATCCTATTACAGCTCCTAATAAAACTTGAGCTAAGAAAAGAATATCTTCTTTTCGATGATCATTATGCACTTTAAAAATATCGCTGATTGCTTCATTCATACGATTAAAAATGCCTAAGATGACCATCATGGTCCCTCCGCTGACTCCCGGAATAATATTTGCAATACCTACGGCTATGCCGCCTATTAAGTTTTTAATCATAAAATTACCTCTTTATTTCTTTTAATATAACATTTCATAATATATTTTCAACATTTTCTTTCAAAATTGATAGTTTTCTTTTCACCTGTCATGAATTAAGGTATAATAGAAACTATTCAAAGGGAGGTATTACTATGTTTGTTCGCAGCGAACTTAAAGCAATGGCTAAAAACAATATCCGTAAGAATTTGTTCATCTGTATGGGCATCTGTATTGCCACATCCATATTAGCAGGTTCTATTTTTGGAGTTAATTTAAATCTTGATACAAACACCTATTATTTCCGTGTTGGGCTTGGAACTGTCAATCAGATTTCATTAGACTTCATTTATCTGCCGATTTCAATGGCTGTTGCATCTTTGATTTCTCTATTATCTTTAGCTTATTCGATTTTTATCAGTAATCCGTTACAAATCGGACAAGCCTGTTTCTTTATGGAAAATAAAGAAGCTCCTTCTAAATTTGAAACACTGTTTAAGATGTTTCAAAAGGGCATCTATATGAATGTCGTGAAAATTATGTTGTTAAGAGATATTAAACTTGTATTGTGGACATTATTACTGATTATTCCGGGTATCTATAAATCTTATCAGTATTACATGATTCCTTATATCCTGGCTGAAAATCCTGGAATGGATTCTGCTGATGTTTTTGAAATGACAAAGATCATGACAAAAGATGTGAAGCTGGATATATTTATTTTGAATCTCTCCTTTATTGGCTGGTATCTGTTAAGTATCGTGACCTGTGGTCTTTCAATCTTATACGTGATGCCTTATACTGCTGCCACTGATGTTGAACTCTATTATTTTTTAAGACAGCGTGCTGTTGATCAGGGTTATTTTGCGATTGTAGAAAACGATGATATAGAGGTGGAACATGTTGAACCAACAATCGAAGATCTTCATTAGCGGTGCCAGTGATGGCCTTGGAAAAGCCATTGCGTTAGACCTTGCATCCAGAACGTCTTGTTTTTTAGCTTTATGTGGAAGGAATGAACAAAAACTGCGTGATGTCTTACGTCAGATAAATGAAATTAATCCTGAAATTAAAGTCTTGGCTGCTGCCTTTGATGCCACTGATGAAACAGCCTGCAAACAATTTGCCGATCATGTCTTAAGTCAGTTTGGCAGTATTGACATTCTGATTAATAATGCAGGTGCTAATTTGAAAAAGAGTCCTGTTGCTGAGATTGATCTTTCTCAGCTTAAGGCTATGTTTGATTTGAATTGTGTAGCTCCTTTGATTTTTATTCAAAAGTTTCTGCCGGCTATGAAAGAAAAAAAAGATGGCTTGATTGTGGATATCCTATCCAGTGTTTGTTTGCATGATAATATGAATGTTGCTGCCTATACGGCCAGTAAGCAGGCTATGAATGCGATTCATAAAGCTCTAGTGAAAGAGGTCCGTGAAGATAATATTAAAGTGAGCGGTATCTATCCGGGTGGTATTAATACTCATTTCAGA
>CAMEIZ010000022.1 GCA_945919165.1 uncultured Traorella sp. | reverse complement strand
TGAAGAAGAAAAAGCAAAGCTGATTGCCGAAGGTGTTGAAGTCGGTGATTCAATTGAAGTTGGTATGATGGTTGAAATTCCTGCAGCAGCAGTAAATGCAGATAATTTTGCTAAAGAAGCTGATTTCTTCTCAATTGGAACAAATGATTTAGTTCAGTACTCAATGGCAGCTGATCGAATGAGTGAAAAAGTATCTTACTTATATCAGCCATTAAATCCTTCTTTATTACGTTTAATTAAGATGACGATTGATGGAGCTCATAAGAATGGTCGCTGGGTTGGTATGTGCGGTGAAATGGCTGGAGATGCCATGGCTGCACCAGTTCTTCTTGGATTAGGATTAGATGAATTCTCAATGAGTGCAACTTCTATTCTTCCTGCTAGAAAAATGATTACATCTTTGAAAAAATCAGAAATGGAAGAATTAGCTGAAAAAGCATTACAGCTTTCAACTGCAAAAGAAGTACAGGATTTGATTAAAGAAACATTAAATAAATAAAACACATACGGTACAGTGAAAACTGTACCGTATCTTTTAAATAATCATGAACATTTAAAAATGAAATCACTGCCTAAGGCAGTGATTATTTTGTGAGATAAGCCATCATCAGTTTAATGGTTGATTCAATAGCCTGCATGTGGCATCTTTCCATACCATGGCTTGCAGCAACTCCGGGACCAATTAAAGCACCTTTGATATTATTTCCAGCACTCAAAGCGGCATCCACATCACTGCCATAATACGGATAGATATCTACAGCATATTGACACTTTTCTTTTTTAGCCAACTCAATCAGGGTACTTACCATTTCATAATCATATGGACCGCCTGAATCCTTGGCACAAATTGAAACATCATATTCAGTGCAGGAGAGGTCTTGACCAATACATCCCATATCGCAAGTCAATAATTCCTGAATATCCGGAAGGTTTGCTGCACCATGACCTACTTCTTCATAGGTCGTAATAATAAAGACAGTATCATGTGAAAGAGTAATGTTTTCTTCTTTAATCATGTTCAGCATTTCAAATAAGGCACATACACTGATTTTATCATCAAGAAATCTGCTTTTGATAAATCCGTTATCTGTTATGACTGTTTTTGGATCAATTGCTATGATATCACCATTCATAATTCCTAGCTTTTCAACATCTTCTTTGTTTTTAACAATTTCATCAATTTTAACGATCATCGTATCTGCATTTCTTGGTGCTGTTGATGCGTCTTTAAACACATGTACAGCCGGAGAAGTTGATAAAATAGTACCGGTATAGGTTTTATTGCTGCGTGTAATAATACGACAGTATTCGCCATCTAAGGTTGGCAGAATAGGGCCTCCGATATTGGTAAAACGCAGCGTTCCATCAGCATTAATCGAACGAACCATTAAGCCTAAAGTATCGGTATGAGCACTGACTCCCAAACGATAAGAATGATCAGCACCCTCAACAAAGACATAAAGATTTCCTTTCTGATTTCTTTCAGTTTTGTAGCCTAGATTCTTTGCTTGGCTTTCTAAAAAGTCAACCGCATTTTTGGTATAACCGCTTGGAGAATCAATTTGATAAAGAGCATAGGCAAAAGACTTAAATCTATCTGTATTCATTACAAACTCCTTTCAATAATTACCTGATCAACGTGATCAATTTCAATCATTTGAACTTTAATATTCTCATCTTGAGAACTTGGAATATTTTTGCCGACATAATCAGCACGAATAGGCAGCTCACGATGTCCTCTGTCAACCAAAACAGCCAGTTGGATTTCCTTTGCTCTGCCAAATTGACCAATTCCTTCTAAAGCAGCACGAACTGTTCGCCCCTTAAACAAAACATCATCAACCAGAACAACTTTTTTGTTATGAACTGAGAAACTGATATCAGGAATTGGGTGTTTCTCACTGTTGTCATCGCGCCATGCTTTAATATCCAAAGAATAGGTTTCTACTTTTTTTCCTTCCACTTTTTCAATAAAACCGGCAAGGCGGTTCGCCAAAAATTCACCTCTTGTTTTAATCCCGACTAAAACAAGGTTGTCAACGCCTTTATTGTGTTCAATAATTTCATGAGACATACGCGTTAAAGAACGTCTCATCGCTTCGCTGTCAAGTATAATCTTCTGTTCCATAAAAAACTCCTTTGTTATCTTTATTATACTTCATCTATCCTTTTTTTTTAATATTTTTTGAAAAAATCATTTTCAATGTATCATTGACAATTAACAAGAACAGCGTTATTATTAATTAGCCGATTAAATATTAATCGATTAAATAAAAAAAGAAAGGAGAACTTATGAAACCAAGAGATATTATTCATTCTATGCATATATTCAATCGCATCCATCGATCATGCATTCAACAGATCATGGAAAGCGAAGGCTTATTCTATGGCCAGCTTCCTATTTTAGAAGCTGTGAAAGAAAAAGGCTGTTGTACTCAAAAAGAACTAGTTCAAATGTTAGGGGTAACAGCTCCCAGCATAGCCACAAGTATAAAAAGATTAGTGAAAAAGGGCTATCTCAGCAAAAAAATAGATGAAAAAGATCAGCGGAATACCTTAATTTCAATTACACCAGCAGGTAATTTAAAAACACAGGCATGTCGAAAAAAATTTGATGAATTAGACGAAAGAGTGTTTGAGGTATTAAATGCTGAAGAAAAAGAAACACTAGTTTTATTGATTGCGAAATTAAATGATTCCATTAAAAAGGAGAACGTGCATGATTAAAACACTAAAACCTTATTTAAAAGGATATGGGAAATATGTGTTGCTTTGTACTCTGGCCATTGCTCTTGAGGGAATTCTGGAAATTTTAGTGCCATTTATGATGGCAAAAATCGTAGATGTCGGAGTTGTCAATCAAGATTTGAATTATGTGCTGAAAATTGGCGGACTGATGCTTGTTATGTCACTATGCTCATTGGCATGTGGAGCTGCAGCATCAAGATTAAGCGCTATTGCTGGAATAGGCTTTGGAAGTCAATTAAGAAAAGCTTTGTTTGATAAAATTCAAACCTTTTCATTCTCAAATATTGATAAATATTCTATTCCATCTTTAGTCACACGTGCTACTACAGATGTCAACAACGTAATGAGAATGTTTTTAATGCTGACTAAAACAGCGGTAAGAAGTCCGATTATGCTGGTGACTTCAATATGCATTGCCGCAAGAATCAATTCCGAATTGGTGATGATTTTCTTAATTACAGTACCGATTATCGGTATTGCACTGTATGCCATTATTCGGCTTTCATTTCCTCTGTTTGAAAAAATGCTGAAAAAATATGATGGTTTGAATGCCAGCGTACAGGAAAACTTAATCGGAATACGTGTAGTAAAGGCTTTTGTTCGTTCAGCTTATGAAAAAATAAAGTTTAAAACCAGCAATGATGAACTCATGAAAGCCAGCATCAAAGCAGAAAAAGTAATTATTCTGAACATGCCTATCATGCAGTTTTCAACTTATCTGTGTATTATTCTAATTCTCTGGTTTGGCGGTGGATTAGTCATGGATGAAAAAATGCTAACCGGTGAATTAATGAGTTTTATTACATATGTGACACAGATTTTAATGAGCTTAATGATGTTGAGTATGATATTTGTTAATGTTTTGATATCAAGTGCATCCGTTGAAAGAATTGTGGAAGTCTTGAATGAAGAAATAGACATTACAGATCATGAAAATAGCAGTTCTCAACCCATTAAAAAAGGCAACATAGAATTCAAAAATGTGAGCTTTTCATATAAGAAAAACGGGACATCAAAGGTATTAGAAAATATCAATGTGAAAATAGAAGCAGGTGAAACAATTGGAATCATCGGTGGAACCGGTTCGAGTAAATCAACTTTTGTTCAGCTTATTCCACGTTTATATGATGCAACTGAAGGCAGTGTTCTGGTAGACGGAAGAAATGTCAAAGATATAAAAATTGAAACTCTGCGTGACAGTGTCAGTATGGTACTTCAGAAAAATGTACTCTTTAGCGGTACTATTTTAGAGAATTTAAGATGGGGAAATTTACACGCAACAGAACAAGAATGTATCAATGCCTGTAAAGTCAGCAATGCTCATGATTTCATTATGTCCTTTCCAGAGGGTTACCAAACATATATTGAACAGGGTGGAACAAATGTATCAGGAGGACAGAAGCAGCGACTCTGTATTGCCAGAGCTCTGTTGAAAAACCCGAAAATATTGATATTAGATGATTCAACAAGTGCTGTTGATACAGCAACCGATGCATCTATTCGAAAAGAGCTGAAAGAAAAATTAAAAGATATGACGACCTTAATCATTGCCCAGAGAATTTCTTCAATCCAAGATGCTGACAGAATTCTTGTATTTGAAGATGGACATATTCAGGATATTGGAACTCATGAAGAATTACTCTTAAGAAATGCCATTTATCAGGAAGTCTATGAGTCTCAGATGAAAGGGGTGGTGAGTGAATGAGCCGAAAACCGAATCATCCAACAAAAACATTTTTAAGAGTTCTATCATATCTGGCAGAGAAAAAATTTCTTTTTGTTCTTGTTATTTTTCTGGTATTGATGAATAGCGGTGCACAGATTTTGGGAAACTATTTTTTGAAACCAATCATTAATGACTATATTTCACCTATGATTGGTGTCGCAAAAGAAAATCGTGTTTATACGGGTTTGATTTTAATATTATTTCAATTAGCTTGCATCTATATAACTGGAATTCTTTGTGGATATGCATATAAATATATCATGATGAAACTTTCCAATGAAGCCTTAAATCGAATGAGAGAAGACCTATTCAATAAAATGCAGGATCTGCCAATTCAATATTATGATACACATGCTCATGGTGATATCATGTCCTGCTATACAAATGATATTGATACAATTCGTGAAGCTATGAGCGAAGGATTTACAGCAATCATAAGCAGTGTAGTGAGCGTTGGCGGAACATTTATCATGATGCTGATGATTTCACCATTTCTAACCATGTTTATTTTAATCATGGCTGTTCTGATGATTTTAATTATTAAGAAATTTGGAAGTCTTTCAAGCAGCTTTTTTAAAAAACAACAAAAAGCAATTGGTAAAGTAAATGGCTATGTTGAAGAAATGTTTGAAGGAGTTAAAGTTGTGAAAGTTTTCAATTATGAAAATAAAACAATGGAAGAATTTGACAAAATCAATAACGAGTTAAAAGATGCGGCAATTGATGCAAATACATATGCCTCTATCATTATGCCAATTATGGGAAATTTATCCTATATCACGTATGCTATTATTGCTGCAATGGGTGCAGTTCAGGTTATCAATCATATGCTGGATATAGGATCACTGGCAGCCTTTTTACAGTATACAAGAAGCTTTTCACATCCTTTGACTAATTTATCACAGCAGTTCAATTCCATTCTTCAGGCATTAGCCGGAGCAGAAAGAGTTTTTGCCTTGATTGATGAAAAAGAGGAAGTAAACAATGGAAAAGTAACTCTTGTCAATGTAAAAAAAGAAAATGGAAAACTTGTTGAGTGCGAAGAAGTCACCCATCTTTGGGCCTGGAAACATCCGCATGGAGATCGCTATGAACTGGTTGAATTAAAAGGGGACGTGCGTTTTCACGATGTTGTTTTCGGGTATGAAAAGAATCATACAGTGCTAAAACATATCAATCTGTTTGCGAAGCCTGGTCAGAAAATTGCCTTTGTCGGTTCAACAGGAGCAGGGAAAACAACCATTACCAATCTGATTAATCGCTTCTATGATGTTAATGAAGGAATGATTACTTATGATGGTATCGATATCAGATTGATTCGAAAAGAAGATCTGAGAAGATCATTAGCGATGGTACTTCAGGATACACATCTGTTTACTACAACTGTAAGAGAAAATATCCGTTATGGTAACCTAAATGCCAGTGATGAAGAAGTAATTGAAGCTGCCAAACTAGCCAATGCACACGGTTTTATTGAACACTTGCCAGAGGGCTATGATACCGTGATCCGTGGTGATGGCGCCAATCTATCGCAAGGACAGCGTCAGCTTTTAGCGATTGCCCGAGCTGCTATTGCCAATCCACCGGTATTGATTTTGGATGAAGCAACCTCATCTATTGATACGCGTACTGAAAAACTGATTCAGGATGGTATGGATAAGCTGATGCATGGACGAACTGTTTTTGTGATTGCACATCGTTTGTCTACAGTACGAAATTCAGATGCGATACTTGTGCTTGAACATGGTGAAATCATTGAAAGAGGAAGTCATGAAGAACTGCTTGCACAAAAGGGTAAATACTTTGAATTATGTATGGGAGTAAGTGAATTATCATAAAAATATACGCCAAATCATCTATTTGATCTGGCGTTTCGATAATATAAAGATATATGAAAAAAAGCTGATTGAAAAGAGATAATATGAAGATGAAGTTTATTATGTTGATGATAATAGAAATGCAGCACTGATTGAAAGTAATGTAGAAGATAATAAAGTTACATTTGAAACAGATCATTTTTCTACTTATACTATCGTAAAGAAAGATGTCAATAATAATGGATCAACAATAGATAAACCAAATGAAGATTCTCCTAATACTTCTGATACGACACATATTCTATACTATTGGGTAATGCTGTTATTCGGAGGAATCGTGTTGCTTGTTAATAAAAAAGAATCTTTTAGATAATGTGATAATGATGAATGATTTCATTCATTATTACTGCAATTGATTGAACACAAAACGCGGTTAGCAAAGGAATCACCTTTGATCCGCGTTTTGTCATATAAATTCTTTAAACTGAATTTCAAGCTTTCATACAGAATAATATTTAAAAAAGAAATCTTAATATTTGCTGAAATTTGATTATGAATGTGGATTATTAGAATGGAAATTTTTATGTAAATCGTTTATACTATTTTCGGAGGTGTCTTTATGGAAGAAGTATTAAAAATCGTACAAGATGAGACGTTAACTTATCATCAGCAACTTTTAGCATTAGCCAAAGTGGCAGAAAATTTAGATCATACAATTCAGCTGTCTGATGAAGTAATCCAGGCAAAAAAAGATGGAGTCATCTGTGATATGGGTGAAGGAAATTTACCATATCGACCACGTTATATCATTCCTGATTATCAGTTATTTATGGAAAAAGGAAGTAAGTTTTTGGAACTTGAGCCACCAAAGGATCTTTGGGAAGCCTGCAATAACTTATTAATTATGTATCGCCATGTGCCATCAATTACATCTTTTCCAGTGTATTTGGGCAATTTGGATACGTTGCTTGAGCCTTTTGTGGAAAAAATGGATCTTGTGGAAGCGAAGAAGTGTCTTCGATTGTTCTTGTTGAACATTGACCGTACATTGACAGATTCATTTGTTCATGCCGATATTGGACCAAAAGATACAAAAACAGGTCGCTTGATTCTGGAGTTAACTGAAGAAATGCAGCTGGCTATTCCAAATTTAACATTAAAATATGATCCTGAATTAACCAGTGATGAATTTGCACAGCTTTGTGCTGTATGTATGATGAAGACAGCAAAACCGTCTTTCGCAAATCATCGCATGTTTGTAAGTGAATGGCAGGAAGATTATGCGATTGCCAGCTGTTACAATGGTTTGCGTATCGCTGGCGGGGGATATACACTGCAGCGTCTTCGCTTATATGAAATGTCAACAAAAGCTAACAGTATCGATGAGTTTTTAAATAAGACCTTGCCATATTATTGTGATCTTATGTGGAATCTCATGAATGATCGTATCTGTTTCATTGTTGAAAAGAGTTCTTTCTTTAAATCTAATTTCTTAGTGACTGAAGGATTCTTGAAACAGGAAAATTTCACGGGTATGTTTGGTCTGGTTGGTTTAGCTGAATGCTGTAACCATTTATTAGGCATTCAGGATCCAAAGAAAGGTTTTGGAAACAATAAGGAAGCCGATGAATTAGGTGTTAAGATTATCCAGACAATTGAAGACTTTGTTAATAGCAAAGAAGCCAAATATTGTGAATCAACCAACAATCGCTATCGTTTACATGCTCAGGTAGGATTAGACAGTGATGGAAGAGAAAACTCTCCGGGATGTCGTATTCCAGTTGGCTGTGAACCAGAAATGGCAAAGCAGATTGCTCATTCAACACTATTCCATAAATATTTCCCAACGGGTATTGGAGATATCTTTAAGTATGAAGAAACATGGCTGAAAACACCAATGGCACTTGTGGATATTATCAAAGGAGCTTTAGCTCAGGGTATGCGTTATTATTCCGGTTATCTGGCCAGCAATGATGTTGTGCGTGTTACCGGTTATTTGGTGAAGAAGAGTGAACTGGCTAAATTGGATGCTCATAAACAGTCTTTAAATAATGTCAGCGTTTTCGGTAAAGGAGCAAGAGACTATTCAAATGCTCTTGACCGCAGAGTCCATGAAAGCACCTGTCAATAAAATCATCTCTTTTTCCAATGTCGATGGACCGGGAAACCGAACCAGTATCTTTTTCCAAGGCTGTCCTTTTAAGTGCTGGTATTGTCACAATCCTGAAACCATTCACCGTTGTAACAATTGTGGAGCATGTCTTGAAACATGTCCTGCTTCAGCATTAAGCATGATTGATGGCAAGGTAGTCTGGGATAAAGAAAAATGTGTTGATTGTGACACATGTATTCATACTTGTAAGTTTATGGCTTCGCCTAAGATTGAAGAGCTGGAAGTTGCTGAAGTGATTGAAAGAATCATGCCTAATCGTCCTTTTATTCGCGGAATAACAGTCAGCGGCGGTGAATGCATGCTCCATGCAGAATTTTTAAAAGAGCTGTTTCGAGAAGTTAAAAAAATGGGGTTAACCTGTTTGATTGATTCCAATGGTTCAATTGACTTTTCTAAACATGAGGAATTGATGGAGCTGTGTGATGGCGTTATGCTTGATGTAAAAGCTTATGATCCTGTTTTTCATGAAGCTTTATGTGCACATTCAAATCATCGGACATTGAATAACCTTCATTATCTATTGTCCATCAATAAACTTTTGGAGGTTCGAACCGTGATTTTACCAAATTATCCGGAAGAAAACTTGCAGACGGTGACGCATGTCAGTGAGATAATATTGGATAAATGTGATTATAAGTTACTGAAATATCGCCCTTTTGGTGTCAGAGAAGAAGCTTTGGATAAAATGGGAAGGATCATTGCCAGTGATGAGGAATGCAAGCGTCTTAGGGAAATAGCAATATCAAAAGGTGCAATTAGAACGATTATCGTATGATAGTCGTTTTTTTGAAAATTTGCAAATTTTTTAGTATCATAGCACAATGTTACAGAAAGATTTTCAAGGCTTGAAATTTGTAAAATATTGTATGAAAACGCTTAGATGTTACATTGACAAAAGGATAAAAAAAGGTTATTATTTCTCTAGGAAGGAAACTTTTATAGGAGGACAAAATGAAAAAGTTATTAAAAGTTGCTTTAGCTGCTTTCATGGCAGTGGGTCTTACTGCTTGTTCAGGAAGTGGTGAAAAAGATGAAGTAACTGTCGCTTTCGTAACTGATACTGGTGGTATTAACGATAAATCATTCAACCAGACTAGTTACCAGGGACTTGTTGACTTCACAAAAGAAATGGGATATGCAGAACCTAAGTATATCGAATCTAAGGCTGATGCAGACTATATTCCAAATCTAACTACATTTGCAGATGAAAAAGTTGATTTGATCGTTGCTGCTGGTTTCAAATTTGACAAGGCTATCGCAGCTGTTGCTGAAAAGTATGCAGATCAGAAACTGTTGGTTATCGATGTTGGATGGTTAGATGCTGGCAAATATAAAAATGTACAGCAGGCTGTATTTACTGAACACGAAGGAAGCTTCTTGGTTGGTGTAGTTGCTGCTTTAAAAGCTCAGGAATTGGGTGAAAAGACAGTAGGTTATATCACTGGTGGAGACAGTGCTTCAATGTTAAAATTCTATGCTGGATATCAGCAGGGTGTTTGGGCAGTTGATCCAGAAATGAAAGTATTATATGACAATGCAAACAAATTTGACGATGTTGCTTTAGGTAAGACATTAGCTGAAAAACAGTTTGCAGAATGTTCAGTTATTTTCCATGCAGCAGGCGGAACTGGAAACGGTGTCATTGAAGCTGCTAAAGAAGCTGTATTGAACGGTAAAGAAAAATGGGTTATCGGTGTTGATAAAGATCAGTACGAAGAAGGATTCTATGACGATGCTAAGACTAAATCAGTTATCTTAACTTCAATGTTAAAACGTGTTGACGTTGCTGCTTACAATGCTGCTAAGGCTGTTGCTGAAGGCACATTCAAAGGTGGAGTTGTTACTTATGCATTGAAAGATAATGGTGTAGGCTTACCTGAAAATAACCCTAACTTAACAGATGATATTACTGCTAAAGTGAAAGATTTCACTCAGAAAGTTGTAGATGGTGAAATTACAGTTAGTGAAACTCCAGTTACTAATGCTGAAAATCCTAACACTACATTCACTGGTTCAACTTCTCAGAACTAGTTACAGTTAAGTTGATGAGAGTCTTGCTAGCTAGGCAAGACTCTTTTTGGATAATAGACTCATGATCATATAGGAGGATAAGAACATGGACTACGCTATAGAAATGCTGAATATCACGAAAGACTTTCCTGGTATTCGTGCAAACGATAATGTAACAATTCGAGTCAAAAACAATACAGTTCATGCTTTATTAGGTGAAAATGGTGCAGGAAAATCAACAATTATGTCAATTCTTTTCGGCTTGTATCAGCCAACAAGCGGAACCATCAAAGTAAAAGGAAAAGAAGTTGTCATTGATGATCCAAATGTGGCAAATGAATTAGGAATAGGCATGGTACATCAGCACTTTAAGCTGATTGATTGCTTTACGGTTACTGAAAACATAATATTAGGAATGGAACCCAAGGGCAAACTAGGAACCATTGATATCAAGAAAGCTGCTAAACGAGTTGAAGAATTAAGTAAGACATATGGTTTAAATGTTGATCCAAATGCGAAAATCAGCGATATTTCAGTAGGAATGCAGCAGCGTGTGGAAATTCTGAAAATGCTGTATAGAAATGCTGAAATTCTGATTTTTGATGAGCCAACTGCAGTTTTAACTCCTCAGGAAATTCATGAGCTGATGAAGATTATGCGTAATTTGATCAAAGAAGGCAAAACGATTCTTCTGATTACTCATAAGCTGAAAGAAATCAAAGAAGCTGCAGATGAATGCACTGTATTAAGAAAAGGAAAATGTATTGGTACAATCAATGTAGCGGATACCAGTGAAGAAGAGATGGCAAGAATGATGGTGGGCCGTGATGTTAATTTTTCAGTTGAAAAAGGAGAAGCTCATCTAAAAGAAAACATTCTTGAAATTAAGAATCTTTGTGTGAAGGACGTGAAAGGATTACCTGCAGTAAAAGATTTCAGTTTGACTGTACGTGCCGGTGAAATTGTTGGTTTGGCAGGAATTGACGGAAATGGTCAAACGGAACTGGTATATGCGTTAACAGGATTATGTAAGGCAGAAAGCGGCGAAATTATTCTGAAAAACCAGAATATTACGAAAATGCCAATTAAGAAGCGATTAAAATCAGGAATGTCTCATGTACCGGAAGATCGTCATAAGCATGGTCTTGTCCTTGATTTTACTTTAAAAGAAAACTTTATTATTCATTGTTATGATTCAAGCCCTTTCTCAAAGAATTTTGTATTACAACCAAAAGCTATTGATGATTACGCTGATAAACTGATTGAACAATTTGATGTACGAAGCGGACAGGGAAAGAATACGCTGACACGAAGTATGTCAGGAGGAAATCAGCAGAAAGCTATTATTGCACGTGAAATTGACCGTTCAAGTGACTTATTGCTTGTTGTACAGCCTACACGTGGTTTGGATGTAGGAGCGATTGAATATATTCATAAACGTATTGTGCAAGAAAGAGATGCTGGTAAAGCTGTGCTTTTAGTCTCTTTTGAATTAGACGAAATCATGAATCTTTCAGATCGCATTGCTGTTATTCATAACGGTGAGCTGAGTGGTCTGGTATATCGTAAGGATATAGATGAAAATGATCTTGGATTAATGATGACAGGATCCATGAAGAAAGTAGAGGCGCTATAATATGAAAAAATACTCTCATTTAACTATTTCACTTATTGCCGTTGCTACCGGATTAATCTTTGCGTTCCTTTTGACATTATTAACCGGGAAAAATCCATATGATTTACTGACAGCATTGGTTCGATCGATGACGGGATTTAATTTACAGAATATCGGATCTTTTAATATCACATATGTTCTAAATTGGTTTTTAAATGCCGTTCCGATTATTTTGACAGGTTTATCTGTTGCCTTTGCTTATCGTACTGGTTTGTTCAATATTGGTGGAGAAGGACAGATTATTGCGGGAAGTACAGCAGCAGCGGCTGTTGCAATTCTGTTTGATTTGCCGCCAGTGATTCATCCAATTGTTTGTATTTTAGCGGCAGCATTAGCCGGAGCTCTTTGGGGACTGTTGCCAGGATTTCTAAAAGCTTATCGAAATATTAATGAAGTAGTAATCTGTATCATGATGAATTACTCAGGGATGTATTTCTGTTCATGGTTTACAAAGAGATTTTTACCAATTGATCCAAATACCAATGAGAGAACGATCAGCATCCTTAAAAGTGCAGAATTACCACAAGTATTCACATCGACGACTTCTCAGTTTAACTGGGGATTCTTGGTAGCTATTATTGGACTTTTTGTTTTCTGGTTCATAATTGAAAAGACAACATTTGGATATAGCTTAAGAGCAACCGGATTTAATAAGGAAGCGGCTCGCTTTGCTGGTATGAAGGTTGAAAGAAATATTACTCTTTCAATGATGATTGCCGGAGCATTCAGCGGTATTGCCGGAGCCGTATTGATTTTAGGTATTTATAAGTATGGTCGTATTTTCACAACCTTTGACAATTATGGCTTTGATGGTATTTCAGTAGCTTTGGTTGGTGGAGCACAATCCATAGGTGTATTTTTAGCCGGACTATTATTTGGTTTGTTTAAAGCTGCCAGTGGAAATCTCCAGCTCTTTAATATTCCTAAAGAAATCAGTGAATTGATTCAGGCTATCATTATTTATCTGGTAGCTATTCAGTATGCTATTACTTTACTGCTGAATAAAATTAATATGAAAAAGAATAAGAATCAATTAGAGAATAAAGTGGAAGGAGGTAACACATCATGCAACTGATCTATCAAATGTTTCCTTTGGCATTAATGAGTGCTGTCCCTTTAATTCTTGGTGCATTAGGAGGATTATATTCTGAAAGATGCGGAATTGTCAACATTGCGATTGATGGTACCATGCAGATAGGAGCCTTTGTGGCTTGTATTACCATTATTTTTTGTGAACGTGCTGGTATCAGCAATACAATCATTCCTTGGTTTGCACTTCTGACAGCAATTCTTTCAGGTATGGCATTTATTGCGATACATGGTGTGGCTTCAATTCATTTTAGAGCGGATCAGACGATATCTGGTACTGCCCTGAATGTATTAGCTGGCGGTTTGACCATTTATCTTTGTCAGATTTTATTTAATGGTCAGAAACAAACAGATTATTATGCCATGACTTCTTCCTTTACAAAAATTAATGTACCTATTCTGCAGGACATTCCATTTATTGGACCAATTTTATTTAAGAATGCCTATATTACTACATATATTGCCTTCTTTTTGGTTTTTGCAACCTGGTATATTGTTTATAAAACGCCATTCGGACTAAGACTTCGTTCGTGTGGAGAATTTCCTCAAGCCAGTGCTTCTATGGGTGTAAATGTTACAAAGACACGTTGGGCTGGTTTGATGTTTTCAGGTGCTTTAAGTGGACTTGCAGGAGCGGTTCTGATCATGACAACATCTTCATATTATTATATTGGAACAGTTCATGGTTTAGGATTCGTTGCTATCGCAACATTGATATTTGGACAATGGAATCCATGGGGTGTATTAGCCGGCGGTATTTTCTTCGGCTTTGCACAGGTTCTGGGTTATTTCTCCTCAAGTATTCCATTACTGTCTGGATTGCCGGTAGAGTTCTATTCTATTTTCCCATATATTGTAACTATTCTTGTGCTTATTCTGTTTAGCGGAAAATCTGCAGCTCCTAAAGCTAGTGGAGAAATCTACGATTCAGGAAAAAGATAAACGACGAATATCGACTAAAATCAGGGTTATCCCTGATTTTTTTTGGTAAAATTTTTTATATTTATTCACGCATTTTTATGTTAATTGATACATCACTGAGATTTACGTCAGATTTGAAGTATCGCTTTTTTTTAAGAGCGTTTTGTATAGAAAGTGTTGATTTGAAAGGGGATACAGTCTTGTTTATTTTCTGTATAATGAACATATAGGGCAAGTGTCCTTGTAGCGTGAGAATTCATTGATTTGAGTGATCATGCATACAATAAAACAGAAAAGGAGATAGAAAGTATGAACAGTTTAATCAAGTTAATTGAAGACAAATTTGTACCTGTTGCCAGTAAAATCGGTGCACAGAAGCATCTTTTGGCAATACGTGACTCATTTGCTTCATTAATGCCGCTTATTATGGCGGGAGCAATTGCCGTTTTGTTAAACAATGTATTTTTTGTTCCATGGGGTTTGCTTGCGAAATTTATCGGAGCTGAAAGTTCGTTTATTGTTTGGTCGAACACTTATATAGCACCGCTCTTTTCCGCAATTGATGCTGGTTCTTTAAGTATACTTGCAATGGGTTTGTGTTTTTCTTTAGGTTATCGCAGAGCTGAGCATGAAGGTAAAGATGCTTTGTCAACTGCTTTAGTAACTGTAGGCTGCTTTATTGTTTGCGGTGCCTTAACGCGTAACAATGAGCTTGTAGCTAGTTATGTCACTCATTACCTGGGTGCTCAGGGATTGTTTATCGGCTTGATTATTGGCTTATTGGCACCTGAAATTTATATGTGGGTTGTTGATAGGGGATGGGTTATTAAACTTCCGGATTCTGTACCTCCGGCAGTAGGGAAAGCCTTTGCTGCCATTATCCCGGGCTTGGTAACATTCTTATTCTGGGCTGTAGTGAACTATCTTTTTATGATGGGTGCAGAATTGAATATCTTTGCCTGGTTTGAAAATAACATTCAAGCTGGACTGATGCAGCTTTCCCAAAGTATTTTCTCAATTCTTTTGATTTCAACACTGATTCCATTACTTTGGTTCTTCGGCTTGCATGGAGCGAATCTTCTTGAAGCAGT
>CAMEIZ010000021.1 GCA_945919165.1 uncultured Traorella sp. | reverse complement strand
TTTAATTCTGCAAGAGCTAAAGCAGCGCAAATTGAATCTGTATCAGGGTTTTTGTGTCCAATTACATAAATTGGTAAACTCATCGAATTCTCCTCTCAATTATCTTAATTTTGTATATAATATTATAACATAAAAAAAGAAGATTCATTATCGAATCTTCTTACTTAACAGCGTCTTTCAAAGCTTTGCTAGCTTTAAATTTTACAGATTTGCTTGCAGCAATTTCACTTTTTTCTTTAGTAGCTGGATTGATACGAATAATAGCTCGACCAATGGTTGTCTTACCTGAACCAGATTCACCTACAAGCGAAAATGTTTCACCTTTATATACATCAAAGTTAATATCCTGAACAGCTGTAAATGTTTTCTTACCGCTTCCGAATGTAACTTCAAGATCCTTGACTGATAAAATTACTTCTTTTTCATTAGCCATGATAGTCACCTCTTTCATCCGTCAGTGTAAGCAATCTCTGATGAAGGTTCTGGATTGTTTTTGGCGGTTCAACTTTTGGTGCTCGAGGATCTAACAGCCATGTTTTGGCATAGTGAGATTCACTAATCTTAAACATTGGCGGTTCTTCCTCAAAATCAATTTTCATCGCATATGGATTTCTTGGCGCAAAAGCGTCCCCAATCACTTTATCATAAAGTGATGGTGGTGTTCCTGTGATGGCATAAAGTTCTTCACCTTTTATTCCAAGCTGAGGCAAACTAGACAGCAGAGCCCAAGTATATGGATGCTTAGGAGTATAGAAGATTTCGTCAGCATTACCAATCTCAATGATTTGTCCAGCATACATAACGGCTACTCGATCTGCAACATTTGCAACTACACCTAAATCATGAGTGATATACACAGTGGTATATCCATATTCTTTTTGAAGATCTTTGATTAGTTTTAGGATTTGTGCCTGAATCGTAACATCCAGAGCTGTAGTAGGTTCGTCGCAAATGAGGATCTTTGGACGGCATGCCAAAGCAATCGCGATTACAATACGCTGACGCATTCCTCCAGAATACTGGAATGGATATTCGTCATAACGGTTAGCAGCATTTGGAATACCAACTTCTTCCATCAGCTTGATTGCCATTTGTTTTGCTTCTTCTTTTGATTTTTTCTGATGTTTAATAATAACTTCAGAAATCTGATATCCAATCGTACGAACTGGATTCAGTGATGTCATTGGGTCCTGGAACACTGTAGAAATCTTTGCTCCACGGATTCCTTCCCAATCTTTATCCGTTTTTAATTTTGTTAAATCCATACCTTCAAACATAACAGATCCATTTGAAATGGTTCCATTTGTTTCGAGCATTCCAGTAAATGTTTTTGTAAAAACTGATTTTCCTGATCCAGACTCACCAACAATAGCAATTGTTTCACCTTCATAAATATCAAGTGAGATATTGCGAATTGCAGTTAATATACGAGATCTAACCTGGAACTTGACTTCGATATCTTTTGCAGATAATACAATATTCTTTTCCATCTTAAACCTCCTACATCATATGCGTACGAGGATCACTCGCATCCGCAAGTGTCTGACCAACAATATACAAGGATACTGAAATCAGAGCACTGATAAATACTGGAATCCAGAAAATATGAGGATATGATTGCATATACTGTGCATATTCCTGAATCATTCTTCCCAGTGAAGCTTCTTCTTCTTTTAACCCAATTCCAATATAGCCTAAGAATACTTCATAAGAAATATAGTTTGGAATATCACGGGAAACAGAAGTTACAATTACAGAAATCAAATAAGGCATAACGTTATGAATCAATACCTTATAAGTTGGTGTTCCCAAACATCTTGAAGCCAGGTTGTATTCTCTGTCTCGAATGATCATAACCTGAACACGAATGAAATAAGCAACACCCAGCCATGATGTTACAGAAAGTGCAAAGATCAATTGCCATTTACCTGCTCCCATAACATACATCAATACCATAACAATTAATGTAAATGGAATATTAGCAACCATGTTGTAAAGCTCAATCATGATAGCATCCAGTTTCTTTGAATATCCCCAGAATGCCCCAACAATGACACCTAAAACAGTTGTAATCGTTGTTGCGATAATGGAAATTTCAAGTGATGTTCTCGTACCAGCCCATACACTGTCAAAAATATTGACACCTACTCCGTCAGTTCCAAAAGGATACTGTAAAGACGGATATAAGAATTTCATTGACGGATTGTTGATATTTGGGTTGTGATTTGGATCAAACCCACTAATCATTGGCTGAATAATTGACATTAATATAACTGCAGCAGAGATCACAAGCATCAGGATAGCAATCTTACTGCTAAAGAACTTTCTGAAAACACTTTTCCAGTAAGAATAATGAGGGGCAGCGATATGTTCAGATAAGTTTTCTTCCAATTGGACAAACTCAAATTTGTTATCTTCCATATTATCTTGTCTCTCCTTTCGAACTCAACTGAATACGCGGATCCACAAATGTCATCAGAATATCACCTAACAGTAACGATAATACTGATAATGCTGTAAAAATAAACGTTAAACAAATAATCATGTTATTATTAGTTGCTTTAATGGCATCCGGAAGCATCTTTCCCATTCCAGGAATAGCGAAGACTGATTCCGTAATTACCGCACCACTAATACATAAAATAATGGATCCAGGAATACCATTTACAATTGGAATAATGGCATTTTTTAAAATATGTCGATTAAAGATTTCTTTTTGATTTAAACCTTTTGCACGAGCAAATTTAACATAATCGGCATTAGCCTGATCCACCATATATCTTCTTGTCCACATCATTAGACCAGCCGTTGAAAGCAGACCTAAGATTAATACTGGTAAAATATAAGATCTGAAATCACCAAAACCAAATTGAGGGAATTTATCAGGGAGTCCCATTTTTCCGCCAATCAGTTTAACAAACAGAATAAACGCTAATGAAGGAACGGCGATCATCAAATTGATATAAACAATACCAAGCTTATCTTGCCATTCATCTTTCTTCTGAGCCATCTTAATACCTGCCGGTATTGCAATGACATAACTTAAAATCAAACCAAGAATACCAAACAGATAAGATGTTCCAATCATACTTGGATCTTCTGTAAATGAATTACAGTTTGCATAATTGGTTGAGAATTTAGTTTTATCCATCTTATCTAAAGTTGAAGTAGGTTTGTATTTACATGTATGAAGATTTAATCCTGAACTGCTCTTTAATCCAGTATCAAATTCAACATCACTCATGATAACATTTCCCTGACCTTTAGAAATTACATCCATGACATCATTTCCAGAATAAGTTGGGAAAGAAAGTCCAAAGTCAAAGGAAATCCAGTTCTGATGAATGAAAGGAAAACTTGAATTAAAGTAAATCAAATATTGACTTTCACATCCGGTACATTTAATTGCCGGAATTCCATTGTGATCTTGTCCAATATAAATTTTTCTTTCCAAATCAGGATTTGATGCATCCTGAATCATCCACGGATTATCTAACTTAACAAAAGTAGTTAAGAATTTACCTACCTGTTCAAAAATGGAATAATCACGATATGCATAAATTGCTCCATCTAAATAGTATAATACGTTGTATCCATTATTTGTATATTTTTCAAATACTTCATCAAATGTCGCATTTCTTGTTTTAACACATTCATCATAATCAACATTTGATTCACTTAATTTACACATTTCAGGTTGTTCAATATAAAAATCGAGACCTTTTTTAATATAAGCCATTCCGTCTGCAGTAAAAGAAACTGAATAGCCCTTTGCTTCCCATTCAGCTTTAACCGTATTAAAAGCATCTGTTCTTGTTGAACAAGCAACTCCAGATTCTTTACAAATATCAGACTGTTGCTGGAAATCTAAATAACCCAAGTCTTCCCATTTCTGATATTTATAAGTAATCGATGCAACAGGATCAGATTTAAGTTTTGAATAAACTGGATCGTTGTTGAATACATTTGTTTTTGGAATCATAGTAAAAATCAAAAACATTGCGATTGAAACAACAACAAATATGGAAAGAATGGATCGAACTAGTCTTCCTAAGATATATTTTTTCATTTTTCACCACTACTTTCTAAAATTGAAAGATAAGGGGTCGGTCAAACCAACCCCTTATAACATATCAGAGTCAATATCTCTAAAATGGACTAAGCTCTAGCTTTCTGCCATTCATCGAAGGCTTTATCGTACTGTTCCTTAGTTACCATATCTTCCTGAACCTGCATGAATTTGTACTTGTATTCACTGATACCAGTCTGTGAATAAGACTTAGTAAATGGAACAACTTTTGTTACTACATATCCACGAGCATCCATGTGGCATGGGATATAAAGAACTTCAGCAATAATCTTAGCATCACATTTAGCGAATGCTTCGTAACGTGCTGTTGTATCATCAGTAATAGCCTTAGCTGCCTGATACATTTTTTCGTATTCATCTAATCCGATAGCTTCCATAGCAGCTGCATCAGTAGAGTTGTAATTCTGATCATCTAATGTATGCAGACCGAATGTAGGCATGTAATATCCTTCAGTGATTGAATATAAATCCATGAAAGTCTTAGGATCTGGATAGTCAGGACCCCATCCTGTGAAGCTGTTGATATCGTAATCAGCATCGTCAGCAACTTCAACACCATAGCAAGCGTCTACTAATGTATCGTAATCCATCTGAATAATGTTGATAATAATGTTGCCCTGAGTGTTCTTTTCAACTGAATCCTTCATTGACTGACACTGAGTAACTAATCTCTTACTTGTACCAAGTGTAGGCATATCAAGAGTAACTGAGAACTGAATACCATCAGCTTTAGCAGCGTTGATGTATTCCATTGCTTTTTCAGGGTTCAACCATGGATCCTGTCCATCAGCTAAATTAACCGTTTCACCAGTCATTTCAGCGTAAGCAGCATTTACTAATTCACCGAATTCTTTTCCATCTTCAGTAGTTACAAGGTTAGGTACTGAAGTGACGTTACGTAACATATCAATTGCAACTTCCTTAGGAGTAGATGTTGACAAGTAAGCAACACGATCGAATGCAGCACGGAATGCAGCACGGAAGTTGTAGTTCAACAATGCAGCCTTAGTATTTGCTTTGTCAGCATCTGTTGTATGAGATGTGTGAGCATAATCTGTACGGTTGAAGTTGAATAAGATACCAAAGTTTGTAGAGTTTGGTAATGTTGTATAATAGTAATCAGCATACTTTTCTTTGTAAGTGTCAAAGTCACCCCAAGATGTACTTAATGAAGCACTTGCATAAGTTCCGTTTTCGAAACCAACGATTCCAGCATATGGATCAGATCCATCATCATAAATTAATGTAACGTTCTGAATATATACGTGGTCTTTATCCCAGTAATTAGGGTTTGCCTTGTAAGTGATTTCTGATTTAGGGCTTAATGATGATAAGATATATCCACCGTTGTAAAGAATTGAACTTGGATCTACTGAACCAAATGAGCAAGTTGCTTTATCTGGTGCACCTAACTTACATCCTTCACCTTTAGAATTCAAGAATTCTTCATTGATAGGCATTAAGATGTTGTAAGAACCGAAAGTATAGAAATAAGGAGCAGAGTAGTTAAGAGTATATTTTACTGTATAATCATCAACTGCTTCAACACCAACTTCGCTGAATTCTACTTCACCAGCTAAGTATTCAGAGTAATTTTTAACTAAACCCATAACCAGCCAAGATGTTCCACTGTTGAAATCAGCAGCATGCTGTAAGCCAGTTACGAAGTCCTTTGCATTCAATTCAGCGTAAACTTCACCTTCTGAAGTTACCCACTGAACGCCTTTACGTAATTTGAATGTAAATTTCCCAAGACTCAGCCAACGCACCAACGAATTTACCTGTTGGGTCATTTTCTACAAGTCCATCAACGAAGTTTGCATTGTGCTCATGGTCTGCCTGCAAAGCAGTTGTTACATAATCCATGTTACTAGGGTCACTAGTATAACGGTTTACATAATCCAATGACGTAATCTTGCCTGAACATCCGGCAAGACTTGCAACCATAAGAGCACTCAAAGATAATCCTAAAACTTTTTTCATAATCTTTTTATCCTCCTATTGATAAATATAATAGCTGTCCTGCTATACTCAAGTATTTTATATGAAAGATATGAAAATTGCAAGCAAAAATGAAGTTTTTTTGAAGTTTTTTTCTTTTCTTTCAAAATCAATGAAACTATTTTCATCGTTTTTTTGAATCGTTCTCAACAGGGAAACATATTAACAAAAGTGTCTTTGTATAAAAGACACTTGTTTTTGTATTACAGATTTTTCCTTAGATTTGAAATGATCAGCTAGTTTTGATTTTCAGTTCTATCATCATTAATCTTTATTGTAAAATACTCATCTATTTTCGTTTTCTAAACATTCATTATATTCTTCCCATTTCATCATCAAATTCTCAATTTCATTATTTACATCATCAATCTTTTCATCGAGCTGTGCCATTTTCTGATAATCATGATAATACTCAGGATCAAATCTCAATTCTCTTAATTCTTCAATCTGTGTTTCTTTCGCATCAATCATTTTTTCAAGTTTTTTTATTTCTTTTGAATAATTCACACTTTTCTTGGGTTCGATTTTTTCATGAGACTGTTTAATCGGTTTTTGTGTTTTTACTTCAATTCCCTTCATGTGATCGAGATAATCCTGATAATTCATCTTGTAGAAAGAGGCTCCATTTTCATCAATTACTAAAATAGCCGTAGCCAATTTATTAATAAAATATCGGTCATGTGAAACAAACAGCATAGTTCCATCATACTCTGAAAGACTCTTTTCCAATGCTTCCTTCCCTGCCAGATCTAAATGGTTGGTAGGCTCATCCATGATAAGAAAATTTGGCTGTTTCAACATCAGCTTCACCAAAGAGAGGCGAACTTTTTCTCCTCCGCTTAAGCAATCAATGGTTTTAAAAACATCATCTCCGGTAAACAAGAAACATCCTAGAGCTGTACGAATCTCACTTCTTGTCATGTCTGGATATTCATTCCAAACCTCTTCCAGAATTGTATTACAGCTGTTAAACTGAGCCAGGTCTTGGTCAAAGTAACCAATCTCAATTTGATGCCCCAACAGCTTTTCTCCGCCTAATGAAGGGATCAGATCCATAATTGTTTTGATCAGAGTTGATTTACCTTTTCCATTAGGGCCGATAACCGCAACACGTTCCTGCTGCATGATTTCAAATGAAACTTGACATAGAACATGATCATAACCAATCGCCAGATCACTGACTTCTAACACTCTTTTTCCTCCGCGAATACGAGATTGAAAATGAGCTTTAAAACTTCTTTGAGGAGCATTAACATCTTCTATTTTTTCCATCCGCTCCAGATATTTTATCTTACTTTGTGCAAATGCTGCTTTGTTCTTTTTATATCTGAATTTTTCAATTAAAGCCTCAATGCGTTCAATTTCTTTTTGTTGACGCGCATACGCACTTTTTTGTCTTTCAATATCATTTTCCTTGATCTTTAAAAAGGTATCGTAATTTCCGACATAATGACGCATGACACCGAATTCAATTTCATATATCTCTTCTGCAACATTATTAATAAAAGTTCTGTCATGAGAAACTAAAACAACTGCTTTTGGGTATCGTTTTACATAGTTTTCCAGCCATTCAATCGTTTCCAAATCCAAATGATTGGTCGGCTCGTCCAAAAGCAAAATATCCGGAGCAGACAACAGCAGTTTAACAAACGCAATGCGCGTTCTCTGACCTCCTGAAAAGGTACTTATTTTGCGATTCAGATCATCGATGCTGAAACCAAATTTTGTAAACATTGTTTCGATATCCGATTGAATGGTATAACCGCCTCTATCTTCAAAAGCATGCTGTAAAGCTGCATATTCATTTAAAAGCGATTCACTGTGATCGTTTTCCATCTTTTTGTATATTTCTTCCAGCCGTATTTTCAATTCCAGCACATTTTGAAAAACAGCGTTCAATTCTTCCTGCACACTGTTTTCTTCGTTTGTAAATGTCGTTTGTGCCAAATAACCAATACGGCAGTCATTTGCTTTGTGGATGATGCCTGAGTCCAGTTCTTCTTCATTTGCTATAATTTTCATCAGCGTTGTTTTCCCGCATCCATTATTGCCTATAATGGCAATTTTTTCATTATTGCGTACTTCAAACTGAATATTCTCAAACAACAAGTTTCCGCCAAAGCCTTTACTTCCCTTATTGATTTGATATTTCATTTTATTGTCCTTCTTTTTCTAACTGATAATATTTGGCAATAGAATCAGCTAAACTGCTCATAATGCCTTCATAATTATCCATCCATAATTTATAGTCTACCGGATTTGTGACATAAATCAATCTTATCATTAAAGACTGCATTCCTTTTTTGTTGCCTGCAGCAAATGCATTTGCTTCTCTCATCGCTGCATTCATACTACCGGCACCAGTTGCTACACCGCCAGTTTCACGCACTACCGAATTCGGATCAAAGATGGCTGTTTCATGGTCACCTTTAACTCTTACTGTATTAACAACCCCGTTTTGTATGGTTCCGGGATACAACATGCTTCCCATTAATCCAACATTTTCTTCCATGTCATGAATAATTTGGTTTGCCAGTGTTGAACTCGAATAATAGGAACGTGTAATTTCAATACCATTGGTACTGGAATAATCACTCCCGTTAAACTGCAGATTAATAAACAGCTTCGCATTATGCTGATAGCCTAAATATGCTCTTCCGCCTTCTCCATTCGTATTGAGATGTTGTTCCATATTATCTTTTGTAATACCAACGACCAAGCCGTAACTCTCAAGTTCTTTTTTCAGTGCCAAAGCAGCTTTATACATTTCATCATTTTCACTCAGCCCATTTACTTGATATCCATAGCTGACTCCCGTACCATAATCATTATTGCCTCCAAACGGATCAATCAGCACATCAAAAGAATCCTGCTGCATCACATCACTTGTAACATTCAAATAAACATAATTTTGATTTAATGTAATATCCTTTAAATATGAATCTGTAGCTATCACTTCAACTTTTTTGGTCATTTGATTGCGTGTGATAGTATGAAAAACTTCTTCGATTGGTTCTGCTGCTGTTAAACGATATTCCTGCAGATTGTTGATAACATATACTTCATAAAATCCGTTATTCAATTCACCTAAATTAATCTGCTGGTCTATTGTATTGTTCAGCTGAAACAAAATTTTTTCTCCATTACAAAGATTTTTCAATTGAATTGTTTTTCCATAGAGTTCATCTATTTCTTCTAATGTATACGTATTCTTTAAAAAACTCAGATTTTCACCATAAAAGAAATAGTCACTGATCTGATACGTCTGTTCTGCTTCAACATTTAATAAGAGTTCTGTCTTCTTACTGTCATAATCGCAAATCTGTACTTGATTTGTATCTTTAGGGCGCGGCAAAAAAATACTGACAACCAAATAGACAACAACTAAACACAGACATAATAATGGAACAGCAATTTTCCATTTTATTTTTTTGCGAGGTTTTTTTACATATGCCATGACTACTTCCTTTCTTTTATTATTATAATAAAAAGTTTCATGAAAAACTAGTATATTTGAATACAGTTTTTCATGTTTAATCTGAATTTTATGTGAAAAAGAATTCCAAACATGCGAACAATTCAAAGCTGCAATGAAAGAATGATTCACTATTACAATAACGAGAATCAATAAAAAAAAGGATTATCACCTATTATATAGATAACAATCCTTAAATATCTTAGCTTTAAATTAACATGTCCTTTTTTTGGAATGCTGCATAAAGACTTTTAAAAATCCAGATTTTTTGGAGTTCGAGGAAATGGTTCCGTATCACGAATATTTCCGACACCTGTTAAGTACATCAAGAAACGATCAAAGCCCAAACCAAATCCGGCATGTTTACATCCTCCAAAGCGTCTTAAGTCCATGTACCACTGTAAATTATCCTTAGCCATTCCCATCTCATCCATACGTTTTTCCAAAACATCGTAACGTTCTTCTCTTTGACTTCCGCCTACTAATTCACCAACACCTGGAACTAAGAGATCACAGGCAGCTACTGTTTTGTTATCATCATTCAAACGCATATAGAAAGCTTTGATATCTTTTGGATAATCTGTTAAGAAAACCGGTCCATGGACCACCTGTTCACAGATATAGCGTTCATGCTCACGATTTAAGTCCATTCCCCATTCCACTTTGTTTTCGAATTTCACATCTGCTTTAGTAAGAATATCAATAGCCTGTGTATAGGTCATTCGCTTGAATTCACTGTTTAAAAGCATATTTAAGCGATCCATCACTTCATGGTCAATCATTTTATTGAAGAATTTCATTTCTTCTGGAGCATTTTCTAATACATAATCAATACAGTACTTAATCATATCTTCAATCAAATTCATATTGTCATTTAGATCCGCGAAAGCAATTTCCGGTTCTATCATCCAGAATTCAGAAGCATGATAAGGTGTATTTGAATATTCAGCTCTAAAAGCAGGTCCAAAAGTATAGACATCTCTGAAAGCTAAAGCGAACGCTTCTACATGAAGCTGACCTGTAACAGTCAGATAAGCTTCTTTTCCAAAGAATTCTTCTTCTTTTTGTGAAGTTGTGGATACTTTAAACATTTCTCCGGCACCTTCACCATCATTTCCTGTAATCAATGGTGTATGAACATAGATAAATCCCTGATCCTGAAAGAATTCATGGATTGCCATTGATAAAACACTTCTTACTCGATATAAAGCATAATAAGTGTTAGCTCTAGGACGTAGATGAGCGATTTCACGCATATATTCAAAACTGTGACGTTTCTTTTGCAATGGATAGTCTTCATCGCAATTTCCTTCTAAAACACACTCTGTAAGCTGTATTTCAAATGGTTGCTTTCCATCAGGCGTCAAAATAAATTTTCCCGTAATGGTCAAAGCGCAGCCGCTTCGATAATGAGATACTTCATTAAAGTTGTTCAGTTCGCTCAGATAAACAAGCTGAGCATTTTTAAAATAAGTTCCATCATTGAATTCAATAAAGCCTAATTTCCCATTGCATCGATTTGTTCTGACCCAACCCTGAAGCTGTACATATTCCAAAGAATCCAGCTCGATGTGATTTTGTGCCATCACCATTTCATATAACTCTCGTATTGTCATAAATTCAAACATGTGATTTTCCTCCTATAAAAAAAACGTTCCTCTTCAGGAACGTAATCACGCGGTGCCATCCTGATTCGCATTTTCATGCGCATCTTTCATGCAGTTAACGCCTGCCTACGATACCGTCTACTTTTATTTCTCCGGTACAGCTCCATGAGTGTTCCATTATCGTTTCTCCCTCTCCATCTTTCACCATCATGGAGTCGCTTTCAGTTCTGAAACGTATGACTCATATCCTCACTATTTTGAATGTAAAGCATTGGTTTCAAAAACCAATTCCTGAATAGATGATACTACATCTATGTTCTTAATTGCAACCCCTTTTGGTACTTGAATATGTTCGGCAGTAAAATCGACAATTCCTTTGATTCCACACGCAATCAGTCGATCAACTGTATTCTGAATATCTCCGCTGGCTGTAAGAATTGCAATTCGGCATCCCTTGGGTATGTTTGTTTCTAATTCGCTTAAATCATATACCGGGATTCCAAAACGTACCCCCTGACGATCTTGAGATACATCAAAAGCACAGGTGATTTCTCCAACAACATGATTCCATTTGTTGTATTTCATCAATGCTCTTCCTAGGTTTCCGGCTCCAATCAGTATAATTTTTTCGTCAAAATCAAGTCCAAGCTCTTGTGAAAAAATATCAATTAATTTATCCACATCATACCCGTACCCTTGTTTTCCAAGATTTCCAAGAAAGGAAAAATCGCGGCGGATTGTTGTGGATTCGATATTGACAAATTCACTTAACTCTTTAGACAGAATTCTTTCAACTCCCGAATTCTTCAGCTTTCTTAATGCTTTTAAATAAATTGGATAACGTTGAAGCGTCGCTTTTGGTACATTTTTATTTGCCATTTTTATCACCATGACAATTATATCACAAAGAAAAACATTTGTGAATAATCTAATTTGTTGAACTTTCTAAATCCATCCCTGGTTGAGCAGAAACAGAAGCATCAGCTCGTACACCATGCCGATAAGCAATGCTTCCTGCCACACCAATCATAGCTGCATTATCTGTACAGCAAGATAATGGTGGGATAATACATTCAACATGTTGATGACGTTTCTGAATATCATTCATTACATGTTCTCTCAAGCAGCTGTTGGCTGCTACACCGCCTGCAAGAACAAACTGTCTGACATCATATTGATCTAAAGCTTTATCTGCTCTTTCCAACAAACAGCTAATTGCTGTTTCCTGAAATGATCGTGCCAGATCTTCTGGCAGGAAACTTTCATTATTTCTTTCCATGCGTTTTATAAACTGTAAAACTCCTGACTTCAGTCCTGAAAATGAGAAATCTAGCTCTTTTTCAGGTTTTGGCTTTGGCAGTTTATAAATATTCTTTCCCTGCTTTGACAATTTATCAATATATACTCCGCCCGGATATGGCAGACCTAACACTCTGCCTACTTTATCAAATGCTTCTCCAATTGCGTCATCCTGCGTAGTTCCTAAGACTTCAAAGCTCCATTCATCTTTCATATATACCAGTTCGGTATGACCTCCGCTTACAACTAACGCCATTAGAGGAAATTTTAATTCAGTTACTAAACGATTTGCGTAAATATGACCTGCTATATGATGAACCGGTACCAATGGCTTATGAAAAGCCCAGGCAAGAGTTTTGGCAGCTTGTACACCAACATGAAGACTTCCGATTAATCCAGGTCCCTGAGTGAAAGCAATCGCATCAATATCATTCATTGTCAGATTTGCTTTTTTTAAACATTCATCTAGTACCATTGAAATATTTTCAATGTGAATTCGGGAAGCAATTTCAGGAATAACTCCCCCATAATCTTTATGAACATCAATTTGTGTAGCTACTACATTTGATAAAACTATGTGTTCATCTTCTATTATTGCAGCTGCAGTTTCATCACAGCTTGATTCTATTGCCAGTATTTTACTCATTTATATTTCCTCCCAAGGCTTTCATCATGAAAATGGCATCTTCACCATCTTCATAATAGCCTTTTCGTATATTCATTTCGATAAAACCAAATTTTTCATATAATTTTTTAGCGGCCAAATTACTTTTTCGCACTTCTAAGGAAACGACACTGCAATTTTCATGATTACAGTTTTCAATCATTTGATTCATCAATGCAGTTGCAATTTTCTTGTTTTGAGCTTCTTTTCTAACTGCCAGTGTGGTAATTTGGGCATCGTCGAATAGGATATAGTAGCCAATCATCCCTTGTATTACATGATTTTCTTCATATACAAGCATATGTGAAAATTCATTTTCTTTTATCTCATATTCAAAATCTTTTCTTTTCCAATGCATTTGAAAAGCTTCAATTCCAATTTCCATCACCTGATCAAGGTCATCGAAAATCATATCCCGAATCACTGAACCAGCTCCTCTTGACTTTTCAGATAATGCGGTGTCAATAAATGAACATTTTCGACTTTTTCCCAGTTATTCTTAACCTTCATGATGTTTTTCGCAAATTCCGTTTCAGTAGGTATTTCATCGATTAAATCTAAATCACCGATAATATAAATTCCATTTTCCTGATCTTTTTTAATCTCTTCCAACGTTTTTATTCCTTCGTTGATGAGCTTGCCATCTTTGCATCTGCCATAGTATACACGTTTACTTCTGGCATCCAGAATCACTTCACAATCTTGTTCAGCTGCAAATATCATATAGGTAGGAACAGTATACAGATCTATCTTTTTGGTTGTACATAATACCTTGGCAAACGTCATGGCAATTCGCTCACCTGTATAGCTTCCTGGCCCTTTCGTGATAACGATTTGATCAATATCATCTACATTCCAATTTGCCTGAGTCATACATTCATTTAAAGCGACAAAAAACAGCTCACTTTGTTTTTTCCAGGCAAACTGTCCAAAAGAAGCCAGACATTCTTGATTTTCAAAACATCCGATAACTAAATATTTGTGACAGGTATCCAAAACTAATGTTTTCATGATAACTTCTCCATAATTTCTTCATATCCTTTTCCAACAGCACTAATTTCAAAAATTCGATTTTCATCTTCGCCGTTATGAATCGTAATATCCAATCGATTCTTAGGCAGAATATCCGAAATAAACTCTCCCCATTCCACTATGGCAAGACCATCACCTTCCAGCATCTCTTCAAATCCGAGATCCTGATGAAGTCCTTCAAGACGATAAGCATCGATATGATATAAAGGCATCTTACCCTGATATATTTTCAAAATGGTAAAGGTTGGTGAACTGATTGTTTTTTTAACTCCTAATGCTTTCCCAATACTTTTTGTTAAGGTAGTTTTGCCTGCTCCCAGGTCTCCATTTAATGTTATACACATTCCTGGATTACATAACTTCCCCAGCTTTTCACCGAATTCTTGAGTTTCTTGTTTTGAATGAATTTCAATTTTTTTCATTTTCTGATCTTCTTTCTGAGTTTATATGCTAACTGACTTAATAAATATAGAGAATTGTATACGGGTAAATCAAACTCACCGATATACTCTCTTACAGAAGCATTAAATTTTGACTTATAACCTGTTAAACCATCATCAAGTGTTCCTTCAACTCCACCCATACAAGCATATTCATATCCTTGATCAAATACATATTGAAAACGAATGTAATGAGATAAAAACTGTGGTTTAAAGCTTCTAAAATCATTATTCATACCAGCATAAAGCATTTCTACAGTATGACCGAATCCAATCATCAGTGCACCCGCTACATAGGTGGTTGAATTATATTTTTCAATAACTTCTTTTAAAGAATCCCATTCTTCTTTCATGTTCTTAAGCTCAATATCCAACCGATCCAATTGATTATGTGAGAGATTTCCATTCTCTAGTTCTTTTTGTACTTCATCTAATCGCGTTTTAATTTCATTAGCACGAATTGTTGGGTCAACACTGCTTAAAAAAAGATAGGCATGATCTTTGTATACTTCCATCAGTTTTCTAAAGTATTGCTGATTTCTTAATGCAACTCCTTTTCTAACTTCGGTTAAATGCATAATTTGAGCAAATGTATCAACTTTTTCAATTCCGTAACGTTTAACTTCAACATGTTTACGTATTGCTGCATTTTTTGATTTACGAGCATCTTTTGATATATGTTTTGATAAATCTTCGCATTTATGAAGCCCCATTTGAAAACGAGGCTGAATTGTATCGTGCATGTTTTGAGTTAATCCAAGATGTTTAGCTCCGCCTAGTTCAATGTTTTGAATCCATTCTTTTGTATGTTCATCATAAGGTGTTTTATCTTTATCTTTTACAAGATATTCTCGAATACAAATTCCTGGATCAAGTTTAATGAAAAGGCAATGATATTTTTTTGCCCATTTTTTTAATGATTTTAGATAATAATGAACCAGCTCACGATTCTCATAATCCATAATTGGACCTCTTGGGATATACATCATAGTAAAAGTGAAAGGAAGTCTTTTAATCAAAATGAGGCTTGAACCAACTAAAACACCATCATTTTCAACTCCAACAATTTCATGATCCCAGTTGTCTTTTACTTTTGCCCATGAAGAAGATTGAAGAAGATTGCATAATGGATGATTTTCTACAAAAGCATCATGTCTGGCTGGATCAACTTTTTCAATAAAATGATACATGTTTAAACCTCCTTTTTATAAGTATATCATATCGAAGTTTGAATTACTCCATAAATAAAAAAAGACTCACGAGAGTGAGTCGAAAGACCTGGCAGCTTGTTATCTTCACCA
>CAMEIZ010000020.1 GCA_945919165.1 uncultured Traorella sp. | reverse complement strand
CAACACTTAATAAAGCTAATGGTTGATTTGAATCAAAATCACTTTTAGAAAGCAGACGATGCCAAGTTTGCTGTCTGTTTAAGGCATTTTCCAGAGTGGTGATCATTGCTTTCATGTCTTGCCAGCTTTGTGAGCCATCAAAAAAACAAGCCATGGCAACTGCTCTGATATCTCCTTGCAACAGCTTTGAAGTATGTCTGTTTTCTAACGCATTGGGATCTTTTTGGTGGTTAAATACATCAAAACCAATATCAGCATGCAAATCGAATACTTTCATTGCATATCTCCATAAAGAATATCAAAATATTTCATTTCTTTTGCTTCACTCTCACCTGTATCATAGGAATCATTTCCTATTAATTCAAGAGCATGTGAAGGATCATGAAAAACATTTAAAATATTAGCAGCGTCTGTTTTTGCTCGGTTGAAAATGTCAAGAAAGGATTCATGACTGACTTTTGAATCATCGGTTGGATAGCACCACTGGGCATGTTTTTGATTGAGTACTTCAAAGGTTTCATCAATTTTGGCGGGAACGACATTACCGCTGTAAAGATAAGGGTGATGAACTTTTTTCTCATATATTTTTAACAGCTTTGTTTTGACAGTGGATGGATCATAAAGATAGGTCTGAATTTTGTACCAGTCATCTAAAGCTGTCTGAATTTGCTTTGGGGTGATCATCTGACCATAGACTTCAAAGATAATAGGAACATAAAAGGCCGAAATAGCTTTTGTGCTCAAGTCACTCTGTTTGGCAAGAAGATAAAATTTGAATGTTTTAATAGATTCATCACGAAAAATTTTCAGCATCATGGCATCTAACATGGACTCAAAACGATGGTGCATTGAAGCAGAAAGTCCTTTGCAGTCACCAGTTTTATAAAAGATATAAGGATGAGAACGGCTATCTAATGCCCAGTGACAAAGATGTCCGGCTAAATAAGACAGCATAGCTTGTTTTAATTCGCCTTCTTCTTGGGCTTGTAAGATATCAAAAGCTTTTTGATAGAACTGATGTGTATGACTAGCATGAACCAGGCTTCCTATGTTTCGAAAGTCTGCTTCTTCAGAATGAAAAAATCGATAGAAAAAGAAAAAATCCGGTCCGTTGCTGCCAATGATGAATTCTCTTGGATGAAGGGTGATTGCTTCTTTTATAGAAGCATCCTGGATTTCTTCAAATACGCTTTTCGCAAACAGGCCATGTGTTATAATATTTGGCATGTTATCACTCCTTTTTTTCATTATAACACGTTCTGAAGTGAATGAATGAAAAATACTGCTTGAAAAAAGGTTTTGTATGAAACTATTGTTGTGTTATAATAAACACGAAAAAAGGAGGAGCGGGTATGTTCAATATATTCAATCCAGCGACCTTGCTGCAAATTTTAAATGCAGTTGTCGATATATGCTGTACGTGGGTTGTTTTCTATTATGTACTAAAGATTGTCCGCAATAATTCGCGTACAATTCAAATATTTAAAGGAATTGTTTTTGTTATCATTATTCAAGCTGTTGCCAATCTTTTCAATTTGAAAACAATGTCGGTTTTGGCGAATATGTTTGTTAACTGGGGGCCTTTGGCACTGATTATTTTGTTTGCGCCGGAAATAAGAAGTATTTTGGAAAGAATTGGTAAGACCAATGTACTTTCAAGAATCTCTACGCTTACGACAAATGAGAGAGAATACTTGGTGGATGAATTAGTTAAAGCCAGCATAGAACTCAGTAAGACTCAGACAGGAGCTTTGATTTGTCTTGAACAGGGACATTCCTTAACGGATTATATTAAGACAGGAACAAAGATGAATTCAATTGTCACCAGTGAACTTTTATGTTCAATTTTTGTCCCGCGAACACCACTTCATGATGGTGCTGTCATTATTCAGGGTGATAAGATTGCCTGTGCCAGCGCATATTTTCCGCCTACAACATTTGATTTTCCTTCCAGCTATGGGGCAAGGCATCGAGCTGCTATCGGTATCAGTGAAATAACAGACTCTATCAGCATTGTTGTAAGTGAGGAAACAGGAAATATTTCAATTGCGGAAGGTGGCCGGTTAATTCTGGTGGATGAAGAAAAACTGCGTGAATATTTGCTGCAGGCTATTTGTCTTCAGGAAAATGTTGTAGAAAACACACGTCAGATTTCTCAATTGAAAGAAGATGAAATTGAATTTTCTTATGGAAAAGAAAATGAAGCTCACAAAGGACCTAAAATTACAGCATATCTGTTAAAGAATGCGAAAAAATATGCCAAAATTAAAGTTGATGAAAAAGAAACAAAAGATCAGGATAATGTGAAATCAACTTATAAAATTCAAAAAGCAATTAAAGAAGAAAAAGAAGTTGCAGATAAGATTTCTTATGAAGAAATAAAACCAAAAAGAAAAACGAAAAAGAAGAAAGAAGAGGCTTTAAATGAGCATAAAGAAGTGGCTCAGGAAATTGTGTTTGAGTTAGAAAAGCCGAAGATTGAACAGACAGCTCTTTCAGTAGAAACAAAAAACGATTCGAAGGAATCAAATGAAGGAGGTGAACAGTAATGGCAAGAAAAAAACAAATCAGTAAGATTGATGAGACGAAAGTTGAATTGGCAAAAACAATAGCAGCCCAAAGTGAAAATATCAAAAAGTCTTATTTAAATTTTGGTAATTTCTTTGTGAAGATGTTTCGATGGTTTTCAAACTGGTTTGACCGATTATTGTTTAATCGCCGTTTTGCAAAGGAAATAGCCTTGCTGTTAGCTGTGCTTTTGTATGTTTCAGTCAACAGCTCTTCCTCTTTAAGTAATACAGCAGCTTCTATGTCCAACAGTAAAGAATTTCAGGATATTCCTTTGAGTGTGGAAGTCAACGATTCTGTTTATGAGGTCAGCGGGTTGCCGGAAAGTGTGAATCTAACACTGACAGGAGATATGTCTGATATTTCATTAGCTACTGCTGATAAACAAAAGGTTGTGGCTGATTTAAGCGGTTTGGGTGAAGGTACGCATACGGTTGAACTTCAGGCACTGGGTCTGAATGGACGTACAAAAGCGCTGATTGTGCCAAATCAGGTTACTGTAACGATTACGAAAAAAATATCGGTTGAACTGAAAATAGGTTATCAGTACATCAATACTAATAAAATGGATAAGATTTATGCACTGGGAGTTCCTGAATTTGAAAAAGACAGTGTCATTGTTCGTGCTTCTCAGCAGACGATTGATAAGATTTCAGTTGTGAATGCGATGATCGATGTTTCTAATATTACCGGTGATTTTACTGTTGAAGCTCCTTTGGTTGCTTATGATCAGGAAGGAAATCGAATGAATGTCGATATTGTTCCTGAAAAAGTAACAGCTAAAGTCAGTGTAACAACACCAAGCAAGGAAGTACCGATCGTGGTAATACCAAATGGTGAAATACCTAATAATAAGGCCATTTCATCAATCTCATTGACGCATTCAAGCGTTACAATCAGTGCTCCTCAGAATATTCTGGATACGATTGATAAGATTGAAATTCAGCTTCCGGTATATGATTTTACAAACGAAACCAATGTTGTTACCATGCCGATTAATTTACCGAGCGGAGTCAGCAAAAAAGATCCGAGTGTTGTCAGCATTACGGTGACATTAGCGGACAAGGTAGAAAAGGAAGTTGAGGGCATTCAGATCAATTACCGTAATCTAGGCGGTTTGAAAGCAACTCTTAGTGAAGAAGAGGCAGCCAGTATCATTGTGAAGATTATCGGAACTCAGGAAATGATTGACAGCTATGATGTCAGTCAGATTGAAGCCTATATTGATTTCTCTGAACTTGAGGAAGGTGCCAGTGGAGTTGTTGAATTGCCGCTTCACATCAATGGCAAAAATAACATGTTGAGTTTTGTAACTGAACGTCAGAGCGTTAAAGTTACTATTTCAAAATAGGAGGACAGAATGGGAAAGTATTTTGGAACAGATGGATATCGCGGTAAAGCCAATGATACGCTTCATTTGGATCTTGCAATGAAGATCGGCCGTTATTTGGGATATTATTATGGAAAAGAAAAACATGCAAAGATTTTAATTGGGAAGGATACGCGTTTGTCCAGCTCAATGTATGAATGTGCTTTAGCTGCAGGTGCCAGTGCCAGTGGTGCAACGGTTTATCTGTTGGGAGTTTGTCCGACACCAAGTGTTTCATTTTTGATTAATAAAGAAAACTTTGATTGCGGTATTATGGTCAGTGCATCTCATAATCCATATTATGATAATGGTATTAAGCTTTTTAACCATGAAGGTAAGAAAATGGATCCTGAGGTTGAAGCTGCTATTGAAGCATATTTTGAATCAGATGAAAAGCTGCCGTTTGCGACAGACGACAAAATTGGTAAAGTTTTAAATTTTGAGGATGGATTACAGCTGTATATTTCCTGGCTGAAAGAAACCTGTCCGCTGAATTTAAATGGTATGAACATTGCACTGGATTTAGCTAATGGAAGTGCAACAACAACTGCTGTGGAATGTTTAAGTGAGCTGGGTGCTAATCTTGAAGTTATTCACAGTGAACCAAATGGTGTCAATATAAATGACGCCTGTGGTTCAACTCATCCTGAAGAGCTTCAAAATTTGATGAGAAGCGGCAAATATGATGTGGGCTTTGCGTTTGATGGTGATGCAGACCGTCTGATTGCAGTTGATGAAGAAGGTAATTTAATCAATGGTGATTATACCCTTCATATTTTAGGCAAGCACATGTTGAAGGAAAAGAAGCTGAAGGATAATGTTGTGGTGACAACAGTGCTGGCAAATTTGGGTCTGTATAAGGCATTTGAGAAAAACCAGATTCATTCTATTCAGACAGCTGTTGGTGATAAATATGTATTTGAATGCATGGAAGCCAATGATTATAAAGTTGGCGGTGAACAGTCTGGTCATATTATTTTCAAGGATTATGAAAACACAGGAGATGGATTGTTTACGGCTTTACAGCTATTAGCGGTCATGCTGGATGAAAAGAAGTCATTGAAGGAATTGGGAAGCGATTTGTTTATTTATCCTCAACTATTGGTAAATCTTCGAGTGAAAGACAAAGAAGCAGTTTTACACAATGATGAGGTGAATGCCGTAATTTCACAGGTGGCTGACGAGCTAGGAAACAATGGAAGAATTCTGGTGCGCCCAAGCGGAACAGAACCATTGTTACGAGTGATGGTAGAAGCAGAAAGTGATGAACTTTGTCATAAATATGTTTATCGTGTGATTGATTTTGTGAAAGAAAAAGGATTCTAAAAAGATAGAATTTGATTTAATTACAGAATCACAAACTTTTATAAGTTATAAAAAAGCCAAGCTGCAGACTTGGCTTTTTAGCACATTAAGGAAAGAATTTGTAACAATCTTGTGTCAAAAGTGTTTATGATACAAGAAACATATTCCGATGCTATCCTAAAATGATATCGAATTCTTTACAACATTTCTTTATTTCATTTTTTCAAAAACAGATTTTTCACTATTAAGTAGATTCCAGAGCTTATTAGAAGAATTGGCAGCAAGATCCAAATTCCCATTACTTTAATTGTATTTGTTAAAGAAGAGACGGTATCATTTAGAAATAAGACTATCCCAATTCCAATCATGATACATACTCCTGAGGTATATATTGCCATAACATTGATTTTTACCTTATCAAAAATTCCTTTTAAATATAACCAAGCTAAACCAAAAACACCACCTCCAAGAGTAAAAAAAGCACCAAAATAAATCAGAAAATGACTTTTATTTGTTCCTGATAAAACTGCTTCTTCAGGATGATTTGCATGATATCTTATTTCTTTAGGACTATTGATTTCTGGTATCAATTTTAGATCAATTCCATAATCACTCATGATTGTATATTCTTTACCGTCCACCTCATAACGATATTCGAGTTGATAGGTTATTGAATCCTGATCATTGTCATAAATATGATAATCTATTAAATAGCCTTCTGTTGTACAATAATCTTTTGTTTTTATATAATCACGTATTCCGAAAAATAAACAGATAATTCCAATTGATAAAACAGTGATGACTAAAAAACTGGAAACAACTGCTTGAAAATTAAATTTTAGTTGTTTTTTTACGTTCACACCAAATAAATTGAGTATCATATAAATGCCGACAATCCAAAAAGGTATTGTGAAAATGAAAGAATAATAGTTTTTATTTTGAATCATGTTAATACTTAAATAAATTAAAAAACCAAACCAGAATGTAAGAAAACATATTTTAAATAGTTGACTGAAAATGACAACGATTCTTTTTTGATTTGTTATCAAGCCAATATTTTTTCCTATTGAAAATAAAGAACATAATAAAAAAGGCAGAATAATCATTTGAGACATCTTATTAGGATTTTTATTTATGATGAATAATAAAAAAACAAATATTATGAATGATCTTATTAAAGCGAGTGCATTATTACGTTTCATATTTCCTCCGTATTAATTTTTATACTATCATAAATATGATAAAACGACAATCAGACTGCAGGTTTTATATCTGAAACATTTCTTTTTTATATCACTTTTCGATTCGATAGTTTTCTTTTAAAAAATTTATATTTTTCATGATTCCTTCACATATTTCTGATACAATAGATGTAAGGAAGTGACGATAATGAAAAAAGTGATTTGTGTAGTTGAAGATGAAAAAGATTTAAACGAATTAGTCAAACGTTATCTTGAAAAAGAAGGATACGAAGTTAGAAGCTATTATACATATGAACAGGCTAGTATGCATACCGTAGATGATGATGTTCATTTATGGATTTTGGATATTATGCTGGATGATAAGTCTGGTTTTGATCTGATTGAACAGATTCGCTTACAAAGTAAAGATATTCCGGTTATTTTCATGTCTGCCCGTGATAAGGAATTTGACAGAATTATTGGACTTGAAAAGGGCAGTGATGATTATATCACGAAACCATTTTCTCCGAAGGAATTGGTACTGCGTGTGAATAATGTGATCAAAAGAACCTATAAAAATGAAAATACCCGTATTATGATTGATTCCTATGAGCTGGATGAAGAACAGCGCAAGGTATTTGACCATGATCAGGAAATTGATCTGACAACAAAAGAATTTGATCTTTTGATGATGTTTATTCGCAATAAGGGAATGGCTTTTTCAAGAGAAAAGATTCTGGAATTAGTTTGGGAAGATAACTATTTTGGAAGTGATCGTGTGGTGGATGATACACTGAGAAGACTTCGCAAGAAGCTGCCAAAGCTTCATATTCATACAATTTATGGATACGGTTATCGTTTAGGATAAATCATGAATCGGGCTAAGGAATGGGTAAAGAACCTCTCGCTCTCGCAGCAGTTGTTTCTTTTGATTTTTATCTTTATTACGTTCTTTGTTTCGTTTTTCTTTGTCTTTTTGACAGGAAAAATTGATGAATTCGTTGAAGAACAGATGTATATCGTGATTGATCGAAATCAGGATATGATTAGCAATATGTACCATGAAAAGCTGGATCCTAAGGTGATCATGGGATTTCAAAGTGATGAAGACAGCATGATTTACAATATCTTTTATACAGATGAAGGAAATTATTCAGTAGCCAGTGAAAAGGTGAATGCCAGTCCAAATCTTTCAAAAGATATTTCTGTGAACATGAAACGACAAATCAATAATAAGATGCAGGTTGTGCATTATACTTTTGAAGATGATTCCAATAAAGCTTATTATGCAATTAATATTCTGAGCGATGATTTCGCCTTTGTAACGGTTGTAACGCATGAGTATCGTGTCAGTTTCAAGGAAAACTTATTGAGTACAGTTGTCAATGTTACAGTCTTTGTCGTCGGTATTTTCTTTGTGGTACTGATGATCTGGATGGGAACATTGATTCATCCGCTGAATCAGATTCGAAACTATATTGAAAAAATCCGTCTTGGTGAAAATGCTGAATTGAAGGTTAACCGTAATGATGAAATCGGAGAACTGGCAGAAGCTATTGTAACCATGAGATCAGAGCTTTTGAAACAGGAACGTGTTAAAGAAGAAATGATTCATAATATTTCGCATGATTTAAAAACACCGATTGCGACGATCAAAAGCTATGGGGAAAGTATCAAAGATGGTGTTTATCCATATGGTACATTGGAAAAGAGTGTCGATGTGATTATCAAAAATGCGGAACGTCTGGAAAAGAAAGTATATTCTCTTTTATATTTGAATCGTGTTGAATATTTAGCCAGTCAGAATACAGGTGAAAAAGAGACCAATATGAAAGAAGTGGTAGAAGAAGTTCTTCAGGCACTGATTGCTATCCGTAATGATGTGACCATTGAAACAGATCTGGAAGATGCTTATTTCTATGGAAGCAGTGAATTGTGGCGAATTACGATTGAAAATATTATGGATAACGCTTTACGTTATGCGAAAGATTTAGTGAGAATTACGGTTGAAGAAGATGAAATTACGATCTTTAATAATGGTTCTCAGATACCTGATGATCGCTTAGCAAGTCTGTTTAAGCCATTTGAAAAAGGACAGGGAGGTCAATTCGGTATTGGCTTATCCATTGTCTATAAGGTAACACATGCGAATGGATATAATGTGAGTGGAGAAAATACACCGGATGGCGTTATTTTCAGAATCAGTCGGAAATAAAAACAATAAAGCTGGTAAACTTTAGAATTATTGAGAAGAGGATTTTGTTGAAGTCCTCTTTTTCTTATGTTTTTCATACAATGATAGCGGAGGGATGCTTTGTATATCAATTATTCGATTAAAGGGAATCAGACACCGATCGTTTTTCTGCATGGCTGGGGTCAAAGCATGATGATGATGGATCCGCTGGCAAGATTGCTGAGTCATGATTATCAGTGTGTGAATTTGGATTTATTTGGGTTTGGCAGCAGTGATGAAATCCGGCCTTATCAGGGATTAGATGATTATATGGAAGCTTTTGCGCAGTTTTTAAGGGATCATGAGATTAATGAACCAGTTTTAATTGCTCATTCATTTGGGGCTCGCATTGCACTTCGTTATGCCGCCAAGTATCCTGTTAAGGCTTTGGTACTGACTTCTGCAGCAGGGATACGATCACCTTTGAGTCTTAAGAAGAGATGGACGCAGTGGCTCCATAAAAAAGGTGTACAGGTGAAAGGCAGCTATGATTATGAGCATGCTTCAGTTTTTTTAAAAAAGGTTTTAGTTGAAGCTGTGAATCAGGATGACAGAAAGCTGATGAAAAAAATTAAAGCTGAGGTTTTATTAGTATGGGGAGATAAGGATACTTCGACTCCGTTATGGATGGCTAAGAAAATGGAACAAGCATTTGAACATGCGACGCTAGTTGTTTTTAAAGGGGAGGATCATTTTGCTTATTATCATGAAAGTGCCCGTTTTTGTTTTGTGGTAAAAGAATTTCTTTTGGGGTTAGGCTTATGATCATTTGTTTGTTGTTTTGGAATTTATTAAGTATTGAGGATATTTTGTTTTATCAGCAAAATCGCTATCAGAAAGATCGTTATGCTTTGAGTATGGATATTGAGAGAAGAATGATGGTGATCATGATTTTGGCGTCATTGATTTTGTTTGTTTGTGATATGATTCAATTACTCATGTTGTTTTATTTGATGGTGTTATTGTTTTTTCCATCTGTTTTTAAAAAAGAAAAGGTTTTTTGGAGGATGCTGGTTGTAACTCAGAGAATTATGCGCCTTTTTGGATGGATGTTTCTGATTGATTGTCTTGTTTTGTTAATGTATTGGGTTTCAAATTGGGTATTTTTTCTTTTGCTGGTTTTGTTTGGTATGCTGTTTCATCATTTTGCATTTTATCTGTTTATTCTCATATGTGATCCGATTGAAACCAGGATCAAAAAACACTATGTGTTACGTGCCAAAAGAAAAATTGATGCCTATTCGGGTATTAAAATTGCGATTACAGGAAGCTATGGAAAAACCAGTATTAAAAATCTGTTATATGAGGTATTGAGCATGCGTTATGCCTGTTTAAAAACGCCTGCTTCTTATAATAATGAAATGGGAATTTGCCGAACAATACTTGAAAAAATGAATCATCAAGAGATTTTTATCTGTGAAATGGGGGCGGATCATTTGCATGAAATTGAAGATCTGTGCAATTTTGTTCAACCTCAATATGGTATTTTATGTGCCGTTGGACCGCAGCACTTATCAACCTTTAAAACTATTGAAAATATTCTTCATGAAAAAATGAAAATATTGGAATGTTTAAATGAGAAGGGAATGGGTTTTTTCAATTTTGATAATTTTTATCTACATCATCAACCAATGGAATTAGCATGTCCAATCCAACGAGTGGGAATTCACAGTGAAGCGGATATAAAGGCTATTCATCTTCATTGTGATCATCTTGGCAGTCAGTTTGATGTCATGTTATCTGGCAAGCTGGTTCATTTTTCAACTTCTTTGTTAGGTGAACACAATATACTCAATTGTCTGTTTGCAATTGCACTGGCGCATCATTTAGGAGTGGAAGCTAATTTAATTCAGATAGCTATTTTAAATGCAAAGCCAACAGAACATCGTCTGGAAATGAAACCCTTTTACAAAGGAATGTGTATTGACAATGCCTATAATTCAAATCCGGACAGTGCCAAAATGGCTTTACAGGTATTGAAAAGTATGCCTGGACGACATTTTTTAGTGACTCCTGGCTTTATTGATTTGGGAGAACATCATCGTTATTACAGTCGTCAGTTTGCTAAGGATATGTTATTTTGTGATTTGATTGTCTTAGTTGGAGAATGCTTGGATATTCAAGAGGGCTTATTGGAAGCAGGGTATGATCAATCAAAAATCATTCATACTTCATCCATGAAAGATGCACTGGTGATCATGAGTACGTTATTGGAAGAAAAGGATACAATGCTGATTGAAAATGATATTCCGCCTATTCTGATGAACAAAAAACAATCAGCAGCATAGGCTAATAAGGGAGGCGAGCATGCTAGCACTGTTATATGGCGGATGTTCTACAGAGCATGAAATATCTATTCTTTCAGCTCTCCATACAATGCGCTATTTAAAGGAAGATGAACGGATTCTGGTTTATATAAGTAAAGAGAATCGAATGTATGTTGGAGAGTGTTTGAAGGATTTTGAATTTTATACGAAAAGAAATTTAAAAAAATGTCATGAAGTCTTTTTTGAAAAAGAGAATCAGGAAGTTTATCTGACATATAAACGTTCCTTTAAAAAAAGAATTCCAATTGAATGGGCTTTGCCTATCATGCATGGTACGAGCGGAGAAGATGGATGTATTCAGGGACTTTTGGAGCTTTTAGATCTTCCTTATGGTCAAAGTAAGCTTTCTACAGCGGCTATTTTTATGGATAAGGATCTGATGAGAAAATATTTTAAAGCTCTTGATATTCCCCATAATGAAGGGATAACGCTGCATAAAGATGAGATTCTGCATGACTTGGATCAGCTCAAAGAAATAACGATTGAAAAACCATGGATCGTAAAACCGGCTAAAGGCGGAAGTTCAATTGGGATCAATTGTATTTATGATGATGAAAGAATGAATCGTTTGATCTGTGAATCATTTGCGTTTGATTCAAAGCTGATTGTTGAACACAAGCTGGAAAACTTTAAAGAATTGAATGTGGCTGTGATTGGAAATTCGAAAAAACAGATTGTCAGTCATATTGAGGAAATTCATTTTGATCATGATTACTATTCGTATAGTGATAAATATGGCGGTTCTGTTTTAAAACAGACACCAGCTTCAAGAAGTATACCGGCTGATCTTGATCAGGATTTGATCAAGGAAATACAAGAACTTTCCAAAAAAGCATTTTTGGCATTTGAATGCAGTGGTGTTGTGCGTTTTGATTATCTTTATACGGATCATTTGATGATGAATGAGATCAATATTACTCCGGGGTCTTTATCACTTTATTTGTTTAAGGGGATTTTGAATGGGGAAGAAATGATAGAAATATTAAAAAACTGTGCGATGGAAAAACAGATTGAAAAAATCAGAGAAATAAGAGAAATTGATTCATTTGTCTTTAAGAAAAATTGGAATCATTATGCATTGAAGAAATGACAGCTTAGCTGTCATACATAAAAATCAGAAATTTCACTTGTCATGCACGAAAAGATGTGTAAAATAAAAATGAAGGGAGGCTAATTATGGACAATAGTGAAAAAGAAATTCTGATGGAACTTTTAAGAGGCTGTATTGCTGAAAAAAAGGTTAAAATGCTTCGAGAGGTTTTTGATGAATATAATGTTGTAGATATGAGTGAGCTGGTAGCTGAATTATCTGTTGAAGAAGCTTTATTCGTATTTAAAACATTAAAAAAAGAAGTGTCATCTGAAATCTTTTCTTATTTAAGTCATGAAAAACAGGAAAGCTTGATTGAACTTTTAACAGGTCCTGAAATACAAAGCATCCTGAATAATCTTTATAGTGATGATATTGTGGATTTTATTGAAGAAATGCCGGCTAATCTGGTGGAACATATTTTAAAGTCAGCATCCCAGAGCCAGCGTGAAGAAATTAACCGTCTTCTTTCTTATGAAGCAAATTCAGCGGGAAGTATTATGTCCATTGATTTTGTGCAGCTGAAAGAAAAGGATACGGTGTCTGAAGCAATTGAAAAAGTCAGAAAACAGGGTAAGGTAGCAGAAACGATTTCGTATTGCTACATCACGGACAGTAAGAAAAAACTGAAGGGATATTTACCGTTTCGATCTCTTTTATATGCTCAAAATGATGATATTATTGAAGATATCATGGATACGGATCTGATTTTTGTAAGAACCAGTGATGATCAGGAAATAGCAGCCCAACAGATTCAAAAATATGATATAACAGCTATACCGGTCGTTAATGATGAAGATTGTCTTGTTGGAATTATTACTGTAGATGATATTTTGGATGTTATCAATGAAGAAGCTACAGAAGATATTCAATTGATGAATGCCATTACTCCTATTGAAGATACATATATGGAAACCGGTGTTATAAAAATGTATAAGTCAAGAATCATCTGGTTGTTGATCTTGATGATTTCTGCTACGTTTACCGGTCAGATCATGGCTCATTATGAAGAGGTTTTATCTCAATATGTCATCTTAAGTGTGTTTATTCCGATGTTGATGGATGCAGCCGGAAATGCCGGAAATCAAGCTTCTACAATGATTATTCGAGCACTTGCGATGGGAGAATTAAAACCAAAGCATATTTTAAGTGTCTGGTGGAAAGAAATCCGTATAGCCTTTTTATGTGGGCTTACGATGGGGGCAGTCAATCTGGTTCGTATTTTGATTTTTATGCATCAGGTAGATATGAAAACTTCTCTGATTGTATCATTAACGGTTTTTGTGACGGTTTGTCTTGCGAAAATGGTCGGTTCTACATTACCGATCGTTGCGGTAAAACTAAAACAAGATCCTGCTGTTATGGCCGGACCTTTGATTACGACAATTGTGGATGCACTGGCATTGATTACATATTTCATGCTGGTGACAAAGCTTTTGATTCCATTTTTATAATTCTTTCAGATGTGCTGCGGCATCTGCTTGTTTCAGAAGCTCTGCTTCGAAAAAGTGGGTGCTTTTTTTATCGCTGTGGACATAGATGATATCATGGATCAATTGAATTTCTTCATCTGTAAACAGCTGAGTGGATTCTAAAAATGTTTTCGCATAGTCAGCAGAAGTATGGGCATGAGGTCCCCTGAGTCCCAAATACATGCCAATATCATGTAAAAGTGCTGCCGTATATAAAATATCTGAATCGGTCAGCTTTTTCATTTCTTCCAAGACAAGATGATGATGGGCTTTACACAGCGAAGCATTTTCAAAATCATGAATTGAAGCATATATATTTTGAATGAGTGGATATATGGTTTCAAATCTTTTCATATGAATAGTATATCATTTTTATTCGAAAAAATGTATAATAATCATAAGGAGGAGTTTTATGTCAACACCACATAATAGCGCCAGTGTCGGCGAAATCGCAAAAACAGTTTTAATGCCGGGAGATCCATTACGTGCACAATTTATCGCAGAAACATTTTTGGAAAATCCAGTCAGATTTAATGCAGTAAGAAATATGTTTGGGTATACAGGAACCTATAAAGGAAAGAAAATATCCGTGATGGGAAGCGGAATGGGTATGCCGAGCATTGGTATTTATTCTTATGAATTATTTAAATTCTATGGCGTAGAAAACATTATACGCATCGGAACTGCAGGTGCTTATTCACCAAAATTAGATGTTTTTGATACCGTCTTAGCAAAAGACTGCTGGAGTGAATCCACTTATGCTCTTGTTCAGAGCGGTGATACAAGTGATATTCAGACACCTAGTGAAGAGTTAAATGAAAGAATCATGACAGCAGCAAAGAGTCTGGGAATTCCTTTAACTTTGGGAAGAGTTCATTCAAGTGATGTTTTCTATCATGAAGACAGCAGTATCGATGATTTTTATGTAAATCATGGATGTGATGTTGTGGAAATGGAAAGTTTTGCACTTTTCCATAACGCAAAGGTTTTAGGTAAACATGCCGCTTGTCTGATAACAGTAAGTGATTCTTTGGTAACTCACAAGGAAACAACTCCTGAAGAAAGACAGAAATCATTTACCAACATGATGAAGGTTGCATTAGAGGCTGCATAAGCCTCTTTTTTTAACAAAACTCATTTCCAAGGAAATAAAAGTAAAATAAGTCGAGAAATTAAGTTCTTGAAAGTTTAAAATAATGATTGAGGAAACATATGAGAGAACAGGTTTTAGCTGTACAGCGAATGCAGGATTATATCCGTGAACATCTGAGTGAAGAAATCACCCTGACAAAACTTGCGCAAGTATCGCTTTTTTCACCATGGTATTCAAGAAGACTTTTTGAACAATATACAGGTGTTACACCATCTGAATATATCCGAAAGCTTCGCTTGAGTCAGTCAGCACTTCGGCTTCGTGATGAAAACTGTAAAATACTGGATGTTGCTCTGGATGCAGGATTTGACAGTGTTGACGGTTATCAGAGAGCCTTTTTGAAAGAATTCGGATGTAATCCAAAAGAGTATTCTCTTCATCCTGTTCCCATCTGCTTGTTTACTCCATTTGGTGTGCAATCCATTTATATGAAAAGGAGAACATGTATGGAACCTTCAAGAAATGTTTTTATCAGTATTATTGAAAAACCGACAAGAAAAGTATTGATCAAAAGGGCAAAACAAGCAACTGATTATTTTGAATATTGTAATGAGGTAGGTTGTGATATCTGGGGAGTATTAAAAAGTATTCCTTCGATTTCAAATGAACCCATCTGTTTATGGCTGACTCAAAAATATCGACTGCCTGATACCAGTGAATATGTACAGGGTGTTGAAATTGCTGATGATATCAGTATTCCGGATGGTTTTGATGTCATCACGCTTCCTACATCTAAATATCTGATGTTTCAGGGAGAACCTTTTGATGAAGTGGATTATGAAGCGGCTATTCAAGAAATCTGGGAAGCCGAAAAAAAATATGACCCTTCTGTTTTAGATTATATGTGGGATAATGAAAATCCCCGTATTCAATTAGAACCGATTGGAACTCGCGGATATATTGAATATTTGCCAATTCAAACAAAGAAATAAAAATATGGTAGACTGTGATCAGTCTACCATTTTTATGGTTTTAACATAATGAATGACATATGTCTTCCGCATTCTTTGTCTTTTCGATAAGAGAAGAATGTTTCAGAATTAGCATACGTACAGTTTTTATCAACGGTGATATTTTTCATTAAAACACCTTCATTGAGACATTGTAAACGATTGAGTTCTTTGTTATCAACAAAACCTTTCTGAGTAGTATCATTGAAATAATACGTACTGGATGTATCAAAACTCATTGCTTGAACGGCTTCAATGACTTCTTTACCTACTTCAAAGTTATTCTGACAGATGCTGGCGCCAATATAAACCTTTAGATT
>CAMEIZ010000019.1 GCA_945919165.1 uncultured Traorella sp. | reverse complement strand
TTTTAGTATAGACGATATGAATACTGCCGTTATACCACTTGCTGCCGGCATTGTCTTTGATTTTATAAGCATCAAAAACCAGTATCAGCAAACAGTTTTTATATCCTTGGTAACTGCTTAACAGATCAATTAAACGATCTCTTGCGGCATCCAGATTAACACTTGCTAACTGTGAAAGACTTTTCCATGAATGAATTATATTATAACCATCGACTAATAAACATTGCTTTTTTACTTCCATCTTTCGAATAGGCGTTAGTTCAATATCTTCTTTTGGTTTTTGATATATCCGTGTTTTAACTGGACCTAAAGTTCGATCATACACTGCCTGTAACTCTTTTTCATCAATTTTGCGTCTTTGATGAATTTCGTATGATGAACTACTTTTTTTCATATTCTTTATATGCATATAGTCTTCTACAGCATCATATGGCACATAAAAACCACTGCCATGCTGACAGAAAACAGAACCACAAGGATTTTGTAAATCAGCATCACAATCATAACCTATCTGTTCAATCACTTCATCTTGATTGACACATGGTTCATAACCACATATCGTACAAGACAAACGTCCCGCTCCCTTTGTATATGACATTACCTCAAGCTGATAATCCTGCAAATATCTGATAGGAGCTTTTCCAATCAACACACACATATTATTGTCATGGTCTTTTATTTCAAACGTACCATGACGCTGTTCCAAATCAAATATAGCTTTGCTTAACACATTGGCCGGTATCATCAATGTGAAAGAGTAATACGGCTCTAACAGCATACATTTAGCCTTCCTCAAGCCCTGTCTGACAGCACGATAAGTTGCCTGACGAAAATCTCCGCCCTCTGTATGTTTATTATGCGCTTTGCCTGCAATCAGGGTTATTTTCATATCTGTAATAGGAGAACCACTGAGTACTCCCTTATGTGTCTTTTCCGTCAGATGTGTCATAATCAGTCTTTGCCAGTTACCACTCAACTGATCTTCACTGCATTGATTTTCAAATACTAATCCGCTGCCTCGTTTTTGAGGTTCCAAAAGAAGATGAACTTCTGCATAATGCCTTAATGGTTCAAAATGACCGACTCCTTCAACACTTTCACAGATTGTTTCCATAAAAACAACACTTCCCTGATCAAATTCAACCGGAACATGAAATCTTTTCAGTATGATATTTTTTAAGATATCGATTTGTACTTCACCCATCAGCTGGACATGAATCTCTTTGAGTTCTTCTTCATAACTGATTCTTAATAATGGATCTTCTTCACTCAATGTTTTCAGATTTTTCAACATTTGCTGAGTATCACAATCTTTTGGTAAAATCATTCGATATTTCATAAAGCTTGTCAGCTGCGCTAAAGAAGCTTGAGTTTCAAAACCAAATCCATCATATATCTGTGCCTGATTAAGACCAGAAACACTGCAAACTTCCCCGGCCTTTACCATTTGCACATTCTCATATTTTTCTCCTGAGTACAAACGAATCTGATCAACCTTATCTTCACCTAACTTATCCTTAACATTTAATTGGCCGCCAGTTATTTTTAAATGAACCCATTTTTTTTGATTCTCATCATGAGTAATCTTATATACTCTTGCTCCAAAGAGTTGAGGATATGTCTTTTCCTTTATGGTTTTGGCTAAAAGATCCAACAGCTGTTCCACACCTTCTTCTTTTAAAGCACTGCCGATTATACAGGGAAAAACTTCTCTTGATGAGACTGCTTCTCGAATATCCATTAGATTCATTTCATGGTTGATATACTTTTCTAACATTTCATCATTTACCATGGCAATTTGTTCATAAAGCTGTTCCATCCCGGAACTAACATCTATGATTTTTTCATCTAAACGATGAAGATTCTTGGCTAATTCTTTCTTACTGACATAACTGATATCCATCTTATTTACAAAAACAATTACGGGAAGATGATAATGTTTTAAAAGTTTCCAAATCGTTTCTGTATGACTTTGTACTCCATCACATCCATTGACCACTAACACAGCAGCATCTAAAACAGAAAGACTTCTTTCCATTTCCCCTGAAAAATCAACATGACCAGGAGTATCAATTAATGTAAAGTCCGTATTCTCCCAACTAAATCTTGCCTGCTTGGAAAAGATCGTGATACCACGATCTCTTTCCTGAGAATCATAATCAAGATAAGCATCCTGATGATCTACTCTTCCTTTTTTGCGTATTGCTTTGGACAGATAAAGTAAGCTTTCTGATAAGGTTGTTTTACCAGCATCTACATGAGCCAAAATACCAATTACATAATGATTCATAAATCAATTATATACGTTTCACCAAAAAGAAAAAAGAGTTATTCACTCTTTTCTACAATACTTTTCTTGACTGCCATCCCTGATAGGTTCCATGATACTTATATGCCTGATTCGCTAAATAATACACATTCACCAATAGCTCAGCTCGCTTAATCGGAGCAATATGAAGCACACTTAACTGAAGATCATTTTCTCCTTGAGTTACAACATAACCCTTTTCAATAACCTTGGCTTTAAATCCTTCAAGATCTTCCTGATTCTTAAAATCAATAAAATGTTGGATAGGACGCTCTTCATCAACCTGGTCATCTTCGTTTTTCAGCTTATCAATCACTTCATCACTTTGCAATTCAAGCTGTTTCTTTACTTCATCATTCATCTCATTCTCCTGAGTTTCTTCAACTTCTTTTTCTTCTGGCTGTGAAGTTTCCTCATGTAATGGATCTGAAGATGAAAGCATCTCTAATTTCTGATCTAATAGATCCTTTTCATCTTTTTTCAGCTTGTAGGCTACGGCAGCAGCAATTCCCGCTAATACAACAAGAGCTGTAACTGTTTTTTTCATAAACTCACCACTTTCTTTTTCTATTTTATCACGACAGATGATTTTTTTCTACTGATCGCAATGCCATCTCCTTTGTTTATGAACAAAGTTTCGTAATTGTCATTTTCTTTTAAGTAGTCAATATATTTTTGAATTTTACGAACTAGCTGTCGCAGATTCCTTGACATTTCTTTTTGAGGATTTTCCACATAACCATGGAAACTCAAATTATCGCTGACAATCACTCCATTTTCTTTTAAATTCTTCTCAAACCGTTCAAAGAAACGAATATATTGCGCTTTAGCCGCGTCAATAAAAATACAATCAAATAATTCATCACATTCAAATTCTAAGGCATCTTCATGAAAAATGCTGATTTGCGATTCCAATGAACACTTGTGGATATTTTCCACAGCTTTATCATAACGTTCTTGATCTCTTTCAATTGTAACGATATGAATCGCTTTATCTAATCTAGCCAATTGAATCGCACTATAACCAATAGCACTTCCTATTTCTAGTATGCTTTGAATATGATTTTCTACGATCAGTTTCTGAAAAAACTCAATGCCTTCTTTCTGCATAATCGGAATATCATATTCTTGTGCATATTTTTCCATTTCTTCAATAAATTCTTTCATGGAACTATTATAACACATTCCAATTTATTCGCCAAAGAAATCATAACGTCATCTTTGAATCAAACTTTTTCATAAATTTTTTCAATAAGCTCTCCGAAAAATTTTGAACCTGTAATTAAAATAAGAGCAATCAAAATTATCTCAATAAAGATATCACCTATAATCACAGGTGGAATACTGAGTATTCTTTCAGCAAAAAACAAACCACCTATAATACAGACATATGAGAAAGCAAGAATCACTCTTCTCAGTATTGAAAATGGATGAGATACCTTAGTTAAGACAAGACAACCATTCATAGCAATCGTAATGAGTGAAAGCTGTGTGATAATTTCAGATGAATAATGCATAACTGATGCCATCGCATAAATGGTGATAATGCTTATTAAGGCACTAAGTGCCGCTGGCAGAGACACTTTTATGACATTTTCAAGAAATTTGTTTTCCACTCGTTGATAATTGGGTTCCAGTGCCATAAAAAATGCCGGTATCCCAATTGTAAATGAAGATACAAAAGTTAAATGAATCGGGATAAATGGATATTCAAATGGCATAATCATTGTCCATATCGTTAATAGCGATGAAAAAATAGTCTTTGTAAGAAACAAGGTTGCCACTCGTTGAATATTATTAATGATCCTTCTTCCTTCATATAATACTTCCGGCAAAGCATCAAAATTAGAATCAAGCAGTACCAGATTCGCACTTGACTTCGCAATATCACTGCCGCTTGCCATTGCAATACTGACATCAGCTTGTTTGAATGCTAAAACATCATTAACACCATCTCCACTCATACCCACACAATGTCCCTGATCTTTCAAAGATTCAATAATCAGTTTTTTCTGTTTAGGAGTTACTCGACCAAATATTGCATATTCATTAGCAGCCTGAATCAGTTCATCATCTGTTAAAGATGAGGTATCAATATAATGATCTGCATTTTCCATTCCCACACGTCTGGCAATATTAGATACTGTTATTGGATGATCACCACTGATAATTTTAATCTCTACACCTTGTTTTTTAAAATAATCAAGAGTTTCTTTCGCATTTTCTCTTATCTTATCTACTAAGAATATATTTCCTATAAAGCTTAGATGATTTAATTCAGGATCATTGCTGTCTGTTTTCATCACGGTTATGACACGATACCCTTTTGATGATGCTTCTTCAATTTCTTTAATTCGATTTATGTTCAAATCCTTCGTCATAAAGCTATAGGCACCCATACAATAAATTCCTTCTTTATATTTGCAGCCACTGTATTTTTTTGATGAATTAAATGGGATTTCTTGAATCAGCTCAAAAGAATTGCTTTTTTGAAAATACTCTTTTAACGCATTTATTGTTGGATTTTCATCTTTTAAATCATGCATCAGGTTACCCATAATTTCAATAAAGGAATCATCTATACTTTCATAACCATCTACTTGCATATTACCTTCCGTGATAGTTCCTGTTTTGTCCAAACATAAAACATCAACACGTGCCAGTGTTTCAATACAATATAATTCCTGAACCAAAGTTCTGTCCTTAGCCAAGTGGATAACTCCCACTGCTAGTGCAATACTAGTCAAGATGACTAGTCCTTCTGGAATCATACCGATCAGTGCAGCACTGACACTCAGAATAGCTTCATTAATTGAATTATTCAACAAAAAATATTGTTTTAGAAACAAAATTATGCCCAATGGAATGATCGCAATTCCAATATATTTGATAATCTTATTCAGTGTATCTCTTAATTCCGAAGGATATTTTGTAAACTTCTTCGCATCTTTGACCATTTGAGCTGCATAATTATCCTCACCAACTTGATCTACCTGGATGATACCGCAACCTCCGACAACAAAGCTTCCTGAATACAGATAATCATTTGGCTGTTTTATTACGGCATCACTTTCTCCTGTTAATAAAGATTCATCTACTTCCAGCATTCCTTCTCTTAAGATAGAATCACTGACAATCTGATTTCCAGTTTTAATTCTTAATAAATCATCAAGAACAATTTCATTCATTCCAATTTGTACATCTTTTCCATCTCGAATAGCAGTTACTTTCATTGTGTGTATGAGAGATATTTTATCCAATGTTCTTTTAGAACGAATTTCTTGAAATGTACCAATAATAATATTCGAGAACACAACTCCTAAAAACATCAGATTTTTATAGGAACCCGTAAAAATAATTAAAATAGCTATAAAAATATTTATGAAATTAAAAAGAGTCAAAACGTTATCTTTGAATATTTGTTTATAAGATTTTGTTTCATCACTGCTTACTAGATTTACTTGACCTTTCTTGATTCTTTCATCAACCTGTTGTTTTGTTAATCCCTGATCAAGTTTACTTTGATATCTTTCCATAAAGTCACCTGCTGATTTTATTGTATTATCCATTATTTTAAATTTCAAGTTTTCCCAGGAAATATGTCAAAAGTGTAAGAATGAAAACCTATTCATTGCGATAGCTTTTTCTGATAAAAGGATATTCAATTTTTGTTTCTGTTAGTAATGTATATTTTTTAGGATGCCGATACGCGTTGCCGTGTACTTCATTTTGACGATAATTTCTGAGTTGTTCAACATTTAGTTCTGCTAGCTGAATTCCTTCATTCTTATCAGCTAATAAAATACAGGTATCTCTTGAATCTGATAATTCCTCAACATATGCAACTCCATCAAATACACTGGATCCGCCATTACAATCAGGTACTGTTTCTGGATAGTTACAGGTTGCGATTGCAACCATATTCTCATAAGCTCTCGCACGCAGCTGTGAAAGACGATTAATCTCCATTGGACATGCATTCGGAACGAGAATCAATTCTGCACCTTTCAACATTAAAATTCTTGCGCTTTCAGGAAACTCACGATCAAAACAAATCATCGCTCCAACTTTGATTATTCCGTTTGCGGTATTTAAATCTGTGACAAAAAAATCATCACCTGGTGTCAAATTTCGCTCAACATCAAAATCACAAGTATGAACCTTGGCATAAATAAACTTGCATTCGCCCATTCGATCAATAAGAGCAATTGAATTACGTGGATTGTTCTCATATTCTTCAAGGAATGTTATCCCAATAGCCATATTAAGTTCTTTGGCTGATTCTTTAAATTGTTGTATAAACATGCTGTTTGCAGATATTGCTTCTTTTTTCCATTTATCAACAGGCTGATGATATATATTATATCCATTGCTCCACATTTCTGGAAATAGAGTAATATCAGCTCCTAATTCTTTAGCTTTTTTACAGTATTTTATTCCTTTTTCTAAATTTTCTTTTAAAGTATGACCTGGTGCTATTTGTAATAACGCAATTTTTAAAGATTTCATAATTTTTCCTCTTTACTATTTTATCATTTACAAATGTTGCTGCATATACTACATATAAAAAAACGAAGAAGATAATTATCTTCTTCGCATGTACAACTATTGTAAAATCTTAGTCAACAAATTTTAAGATGGCCATTGGGGCACAATCTCCACGACGGTTACCAGTCTTAATAACTGTTGTGTAACCACCGTTACGGTCAGCATATTTAGGACCAATTTCGTTAAATAACTTCTGTAATGCAGTCGTACCAGTTTTTTCGTCAACCACTACATCACGGATATAGCTGGCAGCCTGACGACGAGCATGAAGATCTCCACGTTTTGCAAGTGTTACCCGTTCGTCAACAACACTGCGAAGCTCTTTTGCCTTCATTTCAGTAGTTTCAATAGAACCATGTGCAATCACACTAGTAGCCATGTTTCTAAACATAGCTTTACGGTGATCAGCAGTACGTCCAAATCTACGATTCCACATATCTTTTATCCTCCTTTACACCATTATTCAAAACCTTTGAATGTTAATCCAAGATCATAAATCTTATCTTTAACTTCTTTTAATGATTTCTTACCTAAATTTCTAACTCTCATCATTTCGTCTTCAGTCTTCATTGTTAACTCTTCAACGGTCTGAATTCCAGCACGTTTCAAGCAATTATAGCTGCGGACAGATAAGTCTAAGTCTTCAATCATCATAACAAGACCCTTATTGACAGGATCTCCCTGAGCTTCTTTCATGACTGATTCATAGTCATTAACAGCTTCATGTACGTTTGTTAATAATTCTAAGTGGTCAATTAATATTTTAGCACCCAATGCAATTGATTCCTGAGGTGTAATTGAACCATTTGTCCAAACCTCAAAAATAATTTTATCGTACTTAGCATTCTGTCCAACACGAGTTGGTTCAACAGAATATGATACTCTTTCGATTGGTGTATAAATAGAGTCAGTATAGATTGTGCCTAAAGGCTGGTTTTGTGTCTGATACATCTGTTTATTCAAATCAGCATTTACATAACCGCGTCCTTTGCGTGCCTGAAGCTCCATTTCAAGAACTCCATCCTCTTCCAAAGTACAAATTACCAAGTCTTTATTCAGGATTGTAACTCCTTCTGGAGTTACAATATCTCCTGCTGTAACAACACCTGGACCTTTTTTAGAAATACGCAATGTATATACTTCATCATCAACAATATCCATAATCAGAGTCTTGATGCTTAAAATAATTGCCGTTACATCTTCCTTCACACCCGGAATAGCTGTGAATTCATGATAAATTCCGTCAACCTTAATTGAAAATACGGCAGCTCCCGGTAAAGAGGAGATCAATACACGTCTTAGTGCATTCCCAATAGTCTGGCCAAAGCCTCTTTCTAATGGTTCAATCACGAATTTTCCATAATTCTCTGAGTCAACAAACTCTTTTACTTCAAAATGTGCACGTTCGAATTTTTGCATTACGATACCTCCTCAATTAAAGTTTTAAAATTAACCACGTGGTCGTTTTGGTGGACGACATCCGTTGTGTGGAATTGGAGTTACATCGTTAATTAATGTAATTTCTAATCCTGCAACCTGTAATGCTCTAACAGCAGCTTCTCTTCCAGGTCCTGGACCCTTAACATTGACTGCCACGCTCTTCATTCCGTTGTCAACAGCAGCCTTTCCAGCTGCTTCTCCAGCCTGCTGAGCAGCGAAAGGAGTAGACTTACGAGAACCTTTATATCCCAATGCTCCGGCACTTGACCAGGCAATTGCATTTCCTTGTTCGTCAGTGATCGTTACAATCGTATTGTTGAATGTTGAATGAATGTGAGCAACCCCACGGGCAACATTCTTTCTTGCACGACGTTTACGAGCACCAGCGGCTTTCTTAATTTTTGCCATTGTTCTTACCTCCTACGTCCTATTTCTTCTTGCCAGCGATTGCACGAGCTGGACCTTTGCGTGTATGCGCATTTGTTTTTGTTCTTTGACCTCTAACAGGTAATCCTTTTCTGTGACGGATTCCTCTGTAGCAGCCAATTTCCATTAAACGTTTGATATTTAACTGAACTTCACGACGTAAATCACCTTCAGTTTTGATTTCGTCTACTTTAGCACGGATTGCGTTTTCCTGAGCTTCTGTTAAGTCTTTAACACGAACATCTTCAGAAATACCGCATTCCTTTAAAATTCTTTTTGATGTTGGAACACCGATTCCATATACATAAGTTAATGAGATAACCACACGCTTGTCACGTGGAATATCTACACCTGCAATACGAGCCATATTTGTTATACCTCCATTTTACCCTTGTCTTTGTTTGTGTTTAGGGTTTTCACAAATAACCATCACACGACCATGACGTTTGATGATGCGGCATTTATCGCATATTGGTTTGACAGATGGTCTTACTTTCATGCGTTTTTCCTCCCTTTTCCGATCTACTTGTGTCGGAATGTAATACGCCCACGTGTTAAATCATAAGGTGAAATCTCTACAGTAACACGATCACCTGGTAAAATGCGAATGTAATGCATACGGATTTTACCAGAAACGTGAGCCAGAATTTCGTGTCCGTTTTTTAATTTCACTTTGAACATTGCGTTTGGAAGAGTATCTTCGACTACTCCTTCAATCTCAATTACATCTTGTTTACCCATTCTTTTGAAGTTCCTCCTTGTTTATCGTTGTTAGAATTTCATACCCATCTTTGCGTATGACCACAGTATGTTCATAATGAGCTGTATTGCTGCCATCCTTGGCAACAACGCTCCATGTATCGGATAAGACTCTAGTTTGAGGCTTTCCGGCAATGACCATGGGTTCTACGGCAATCGTCATGCCTTCTTTCAAGATGACTCCACGACCAGCTGGGCCAAAATTGGGAACAGTGGGATCTTCATGCACAGAAGTGCCAATCCCATGACCAGTATAATCACTGGGTACGGAATAACCATGACTCATGACATATTCCCCTATTGCATGAGAAATATCACTGACATGGTTGCCTGCTTTTGCATAAGCAAGGCCAACAAACAATGCATCATGCGTCACCTTCATTAAATCTAAGGTTTTCTCATCCACATCGCCAATGGCATACGTCCACGCACTATCTCCATGATAGCCATTAAAGCAAGCACCGATATCCACAGAAATTATATCGCCACTTTTCAATTTATATTCACTTGGAATTCCATGAATAAGTGTCGAATTCACTGAAGTACACACAGCCGCACTAAACCCATACAAGCCTTTAAAGGAAGGCGTTGCATGGTGTTTTAGTATCGTTTTTTCGCAGATCTCATTGATCTTTTTTGTGGTAACTCCTTCTCTCATATAAGGTTTAATCGCTTCATGAGCAAGAGCTACAATACGACCGGCTTCTTTCATGTATTCAATTTCTCTGGTTGATTTGGTCGTAATCATTAATCCTCCAAGGCTTTCTGAACATCTGCCCAGACGTCATCAATACTCTGGTCAGCATTAATTTTCTTAACTTTGCCAAATTTCGCATAATAGTCAAGAACTGGCTGAGTAAGCTTTTGATATTCACTCACTCGTACATTTAAGCTTTCCACAGTATCATCTTTGCGTTGAATCAGCTGTCCACCACACACATCACATACTCCATCCACTTTACTTGGATGATTTGTAATGTGATAAATGGCTTTGCATTCTTTACAGATACGACGACCTGTAACGCGCTGAGCCAAAACTTCAAATGGAATATCCATAAATAATACTTTATCAATTTCCAAATCTGTTCCAGCTACAAGCTCTTGAAAGGCTAAAGCCTGATCAAGCGTACGAGGATATCCATCAAGCAGATATCCCTTCGAATGATCACTTTTTTCAAGGAAGCTTTTCACCATCGGATTTGTTACATCGTCAGGCACTAGCAACCCTTTATCTATATAGCTTTTTGCTAATAGACCTAATTCAGTTTGTTGTGCCATTTCCGCGCGGAAAATATCTCCCGTCGAAATATGTAAAATTTCATACTTTTCAAGGATTTTTTCTGACATTGTACCTTTTCCGGCACCTGGTCCACCCATGATAAGCAAGTTCATACACAACCTCCTAATGTGTTAAGAATCCTCTGTAGGTTTTCTGTGTAACCTGACTCGTCAATGATTTTACCGTTTCAAGTGCAACACCGACAACGATGATAACCCCCGTTCCACCTAATCCAACATTTGTATTTGCCAATGCTGGAACCAACAATGGAATAGCGTGCGGTAAGATTGCGATGAAGGCTAAACAAATTGCCCCTACCACAGTGATTCTATTCAATAATGTTGATACATAATTTTTAGTATCATTTCCAGGACGAATTCCTGGAATATATGTTCCGCCTTTACCTAAGTTTTCAGCGATCTTTTCTGGATCCATCTGAAGATTAGTATAGAAGAATGTAAATAGAATGATCAACACTACATACAATATTAAACCATGCCAAGACCTAAAATTCAAGAAATTTGTAAGCCATGTTGTAAAACTGTTAGTTTTGAAAAAGCTGGCGATGGTAACCGGTGCAACCATAACTGAGCTAGCAAAGATAACTGGCATTACACTAGCTGAATTGATTTTCAGTGGTAAGTAAGTTAAATCATTTGTACGTGCTTTAATTGCACCACTTGATGTGTATTGAATCGGAATACGACGATTTGCTGTATTCATCAATGTAACAAAGACAATGATGACAACAAATACCAGGCAGTATAATGCAAACAATAAATTTCCATTTGCAGGAGCATTTTCAGCAGTAATCAGTGCGTTATAAGCACCAGAGAACTGAGATGGGAAGTTGGAAACGATTCCAGCAAAGATAATCATTGAAACACCATTTCCAATTCCTTTTGCACTGATCTGATCGCCTACCCATAATAAGAACATGGTGCCTGCTGTCAAAACAACAGATACAAACATAAAGTTAGCTAATGTGCTTTCTTCCAAAAGTCCATATGACTTATCAAATGCATAAGTCATTGTTCCTGACTGGAACAGACACAATGCAACACCTAACCAACGAGTATAACGGTCAATCTGTTTTCTTCCTGTCTGACCTTGCTTTGATAATTCACTCAATTGCGGAATAACATCCATAGATAAAATTTGAATAACGATGGATGCTGTAATATACGGTCCAACCCCCATCGCAAAGACAGAGAATCGTTCAAAATTACCTCCGCCTAATAAATTCATCAGGCCAAGAAGTGAATTATCACTGACACCAGCAATCAAACGGGATGAATCAACTCCCGGAACAGGAATGTTTGCGCCAAATCTGAACAAGAACAGCATTGCGAAGGTAAAGAGAATCTTCTTTCGAAGCTCTTTATTCTTCAAAATGCTGAGTGCAGTGGCAAACATTAGAGAACCTCTGCTTTTCCGCCTGCCTGTTCAATCACTGAAGTAGCAGCAGCTGAGAACTTGTTAGCCTGAACAGTCAAGTTCTTAGTTAATTCTCCATTACCCAAAATCTTGATACCGTCAAGTTCTTTCTTTACTAATCCAGTTTCTTTTAATAATTCTGGAGTAACAACTGTTCCATCTTCAAAAACATTTAAGCTTTCAACGTTAACAATTGCATATTCTTTACGGTTGAAGTTTGTAAATCCACGTTTTGGCAATCTTCTTGCAAGAGGTGTCTGTCCACCTTCAAAACCTAAACGAACTCCTCCGCCACTTCTAGCGTTTTGTCCTTTGTTACCTTTTCCAGCAGTTTTACCATTTCCAGAACCATGTCCGCGACCGATTCTTTTACGATTGCGTCTAGCTCCTTCTGTATAACTCATTTCATTTAATTTCATGTCGTTCCTCCCACTAACGAATTTCCTGTGGTTTTCTTCCACGTAATTCACTAGTTGATTCGATTGTCTTCAAATTCTGAAGAGCATTGATTGTTGCGCTAACAACATTGACTGGAGTACGGCTTCGCAGACATTTAGATAGAATATCTGTGATACCAGCTAATTCAACAACGGCACGAACTGCACCGCCGGCAATAACTCCAGTACCTTCTGTAGCAGGGCGAAGAATTACTTCACCAGCTCCGTATGTTCCTACAATTTCATGAGGAATTGTTCCATTTACTGTTGGCACAGTGAAGACGTTTTTCTTAGCATCTTCAATCGCTTTTTTAATTGCATCAGGTACTTCGTTTGCTTTACCTGTTCCAAATCCAACGCGTCCTTTTTTATCACCGATCACGACAAGGGCAGCAAAGCGGAAACGGCGTCCACCTTTTACAACCTTCGTAACACGGTTGATTCTAACGACACGTTCTTCGAATTCTTTTTCGCGTTCACGATCTCTTCTTGGTTTGCGTTCCATTCGCATGTCCTCCTAAAATTCCAGTCCGGCTTCACGAGCAGCGTCAGCCAGTGCTTTGACACGTCCGTGGAAAATATATCCTCCACGGTCAAATACTACTTTCTTAATGTTCTTTTCCTGTGCACGTTTTGCAACTTCAGCTCCAACTTTTTTAGCAGCTTCGATGTTGCCTCCGTTTTCAAGCTTCATATCAACTGATGAGCAAGCAACTAAAGTGTTTCCAGTAACATCATCAATAATCTGAGCATGAATGTGTGCATTTGAGCGGAATACGTTTAAGCGAGGGCATTCAGCGGTACCTGAAACTTTGGTACGAACACGTGCATGACGACGTAAACGTTCATCGTTTTTAGAAATTTTCTTAAGCATGTTCTTTCCTCCTCGCTATTTCTTACCTGCTGTTTTACCTTCCTTACGGCGTACATATTCACCTTTGTAGCGAATACCTTTACCCTTGTAAGGTTCTGGTTTTCTAGCAGCACGAACATTAGCAGCAAATTCTCCAACTCTTTGTTTATCAATACCTGATACAACAATTTCAGTTGCAGATGCACATTCAACTTTAACATCTTCCCACAATTCAAATACAACTGGATGAGAGTAACCGATATTTAAAGTCAGCTTATTTCCTGAAATAGCAGAACGGAATCCGATACCTACTAATTCAAGTCTTTTTTCAAATCCTTCACTCACACCTACTACCATATTGTGCAGTAAAGCACGAGTTGTACCATGCAGCTGCTTTGTTGTCTTATCATCATTTGGACGAGCTACATGACATTCTGCACCTTCAACGCTGATTGTCAGCATTGGTGCAAACTGACGAGTTAAAGTTCCCTTAGGTCCTTTAACTGTCACTTCATTCCCTTCAGCAACATTTACCTCAACGCCGCTAGGAATGGTAATCGTTTTATTCCCGATACGTGACATTTGTTTTCTCCTTATTTTACCAAATGTAAGCAATAACTTCTCCGCCGCAGTTCTTAGCTCTGGCATCTCTGTCAGTCATAAGACCCTGTGATGTAGAAATAATTGCGATTCCTAAACCATTTAATACTCTTGGCAGATTTTCTACTGTAGCGTAGACACGTAATCCAGGTTTAGAGATTCTCTTCAATCCTGTAATTACTTTTTCGTTATTCTGACCATATTTCAAAGTGATTGTAATCACTTTCTTAACATCGCCGCTTACCTTGTAATCAGTAATGAATCCTTCTGTTTTTAAGATTTTGGCGATACTTTCTTTTTCTTTACTTGCTGGAACTTCTACTGTTGCGTGACGAGCCTGAAGCCCGTTACGGATTCTAGTAAGCATATCAGCAATCGGATCTGTCATCATCATGACTTCATTCCTCCTATCTCTTACCAACTTGCCTTTTTTACTCCAGGAATCTGACCTTTATAAGCCAGTTCACGGACGCAAATACGGCAAAGTTTGCCATTGAATGTGTCCTCCCTATTTAGCAAATGGCATACCTAATTCTTCCAGTAATGCCTTAGCTTCTTCATTTGTATTGGCTGTTGTTACAATAACAATATCCATACCACGAACTTTATTTACCTTATCAAAGTTGATTTCAGGGAAAATAATCTGTTCTTTAATACCTAAAGTGTAGTTTCCTCTGCCGTCAAAAGCAGTTTTGCTGACACCGCGGAAATCTCTTACACGAGGTAAAGAGAGAGTTACCAGTTTATCAAGGAAATCATACATTTTTTCCTTTCTAAGAGTAACTTTACATCCAATTGGAGCACCTTCACGCAATTTGAAGTTGGCAATTGATTTTTTAGCTTTTGTAATAACTGGTTTCTGACCAGTAATCTGAGTTAACTCAGCAACAGCATCTTCCAGTGATTTTGGATTTGCAATAGCATCTCCGCATCCCATGTTGATTACAATTTTATCTACATAAGGAACTTGCATCACTGATGTATATCCGAATTTTTTTGTTAAGTTTTCAACAACGGTTGTCTTATACTTTTCTTCCAAACGGTTCATCTTTTACGCTCCTTCCTTATTTCGCAATATTACCTGTCTTTTTGAAGACACGTACTTTTTTGCCATTTTCTTCTTTAAATCCAATTCTGCTTGCTTTCTTAGCTTTGCTGTCATACAGCATAACATTTGACACATGAATTGGAGCTTCTCTTTCAATAATCTTTCCATCAGGATCCTGCTGAGTTGGTTTCATGTGTTTTTTGATAATGTTTACACCTTCAACCACAACTTTGTTTTCCTTAGGAAGTACACGAGTAACATCAGCTACTGTTCCTTTATAGGCACCGCTGATAACCTGAACTTTATCACCTTTTTTGATTTTCATGAAAGTTCCTCCTATAACACTTCTGGTGCTAAAGATACGATTTTCATGTAATCTTTATCACGCAATTCTCTTGCCACAGGTCCAAAAATTCTTGTTCCACGTGGAGTTTTATCATCTTTGATCAATACAACTGCATTGTCATCAAATTTAATGTAAGTACCATTTTCACGACGAATTCCACGTCTAGTTCTTACGATAACGCCTTTTACAACGTCACCTTTTTTAACAGTTCCGCCAGTTGCTGCCTGTTTTACAGCACAAACAACGACATCACCAATATTCGCAAATTTTCTCTTGCTTCCACCTAAGCAGCGAATAACTAAAACTTCTTTAGCTCCGGTGTTGTCAGCGACTCTTAATCTACTTTCGTTTTGAATCATGATCAATTCCTCCTAACTAAAGAACTTCAGCCTTCTGCAGAACTTTTACTAAGCGGAAACGTTTAGTAGCAGATAATGGACGAGTTTCCATGATTTCTACATAATCACCGATTCTTGCTTCGTTGAGTTCATCATGAGCTTTGAATTTCTTTGAATATTTCACACGCTTACCATATAAAGGGTGTGTTTTTCTTGTTTCAATAATGACTGTAATCGTCTTATCCACCTTATCGGAAACAACAGTTCCCCGGTCAGTTTCGCGGTTAGATCTTTCCATCCTC
>CAMEIZ010000018.1 GCA_945919165.1 uncultured Traorella sp. | reverse complement strand
AATTGAAGTTTGTTTCTTTTTAAATGTATAGATATCTTCGATCCAGTCATCAATATCATCTTGTATCAAATCAAGCCCTTCTGAATAAAAACCACCATGGTTTTCAATGGTTAAAACCATACTGACAAGATTATGAACAATAAAATGAGGCTGATAATGAATCAAAATCTGCATAGCATTTTCTAAAGATCCCTCAATAGCTAATTGTTCTTTCATATCCGAGATAATTTCCAAAACTTCTCCCTCACAAACCTTCTCACATTCTTCAAGTGTTGGATAAGTTTTTGGATTGATTTTGAAGACAGCAAGAAAAGTCTGAAGAAACATCGTAAAGTTGGAAAACACTCTTTCCTGATATGAATGAAACAGTATCCAGATAACAATATGCGGGAAAAGAAAACCAGCACTTAATGCAAACAAAACAAAGCTTTCAAAACGAACTTCAAATTCTCTGCAAAGAAAAGCCAGTACAAGCAGAAAAACAAGATTACTGAAAAGATGTGTTTGAATGTCATAGTTGTATCCATAACTTAATATTTTCTTTTTAAGCAGCCTATAACCATTTTTTGAAAATAAACCATATTGAAAAAAAGATTTCTTATTTGAAAAATTTAAACATAGAAAGAATAAAAGAACTATTAAATAAACAAAGATCATCATTTCTTTTTCTCCAATTTCAGCTTGAAACGCTTATTTTCACTTAATTGATCTAAGTGAAGCACACCATCATAAATAATTTGAGTGACAGGTTGATCCTTAATTACATCAAAAGCAGCAATTTGTTTAATAGCTCGAAAAACACCCTTATCAGTGATCTCAGCTGATAAATGAATACCAAAGTCAATGGAATCATGAATGTTGGCAAGAATGGATTGATTATTCAATTCATTACCTTCAAACATATGTAATAGACGTGTAGGAATTTTGGTGGCATCATAGGCATGAATCGTTGAAATCAGATGTGTACCCGTTGAAACACTCTCTAATAGCTGCATAACTTCATGACTTCGTACTTCAGAAACCAAAATCCAGTCAGGACGCTGTCTTAAACTTGCTTTTATGGCATCTACATAACTAAAACGCGGAGAAACGCGTAAGGCAACAACATCTTTTTCTTCATAGATATCATGTGCCCTGAGTTCAAGTGTATCTTCAATCGTAATTATGCGTTCATTTTCTTGAATAAACTGTGTCAGATACTTCACTAATTCTGTTTTACCACTTGAAGGCAGTCCTGAAACAATGATATTACAGTGATGAAGCACCATTTTTTTTAAAAGCTTTAAAACTTCAGCACTTGCATATTTTTCTTTAATCATTTTTTTGTCATTTAAACGCAAGATGGCTGGTGTTTTTCGAATCGAAATGGAATGCCCGCTTCTTGCAATTGATTCATGCAGGATACTGATACGAAGATCTTTTGTTTCAGCTTCAATGATTGGAGAAGAAACATTAAAGCTTTGATTCACGTAATTCGCAATTTTGTAACAAAATTGACGAATAAAATCATCTTCATCAAAGTCTTCCAAATAACGTCCCTTTAAAAGATGATCGATCCATAAATGATGACCATTGTAATTAATATCTGTAATCATTTCATCTTCCACATAAGGTGTTAACGGTCCAAAATCAAAACTACTCATACAAGAAGGGAAGAATGGCACTTTCCTCATTTAACTTACATTCTTCCTCTTGAGGATAACTTGTCGCAAAAAGATCAATTCTTCCCATTTCACTTGCTTTTTTCAAAAGAACAAGATCATCAGAATTAACAGCCAGATTAATCACACTGGGAACATTGAGTTCACTCACACGCATATCAACACCTTTTTTATCCAGAACATTTAGAATCCGGACACTTGACAGTAATAAATCAGTAACAGGATTTTCTTTTTTCTGTTGAATGGTTACATAAATATCCACTTTTTGATTGTTAACCAGTGAATTGCCGGAACTTTTCATTAAATCAGATGCCAGAGAAAATACATTCTGACCTTCTTTCAGTTTCAAAGCGGGATAATCCGGTAATTCACTTTCATCAAACAGCATACTTGTATAAAACATGCTTCCTTTAGGAATAATACCTTCAATTTCACTTATTTTGCCAATGATATCTTTTTTGCTCATTGCACAATCTTCATTCAAACTGACTCTTGGCATTTTGACTGTTTCGATCATTTCTTCTTTTATTTTTGTTCTTGGCTCAATTTTTACTTTTGCAACAGGAACTTCAACAAGATCTAAATTCTTATCCAATGCAATTTTGAAAAGAAGTCCATTTAAAACCAAAAGAATGGCAATCGAAACAATCCCTGTAGATTTTTTCATTTTCTCAACTCCTCTATCATTGCTTCATCCAGTTCAATTTTCAAGCCTTTGAGCTTTTTTTGATTCGATGCACTGCAATGCACTCGCATAAACAAAGGTTCTTTGATAAATCCAATCAAAGTGAGATCATACTCCATATCTTCAATTGCTAATTCATCAAAATAATGAACAAACGTATCCATAACATCACTTTCACTAAAATCGCTTTGATCCAGATAATCACTCATGGTTGCCGTTAAAGCACGTTTCAGAGCTGATTCAGTAACACTGTAAGTTTGATCAAATTGAATGTACCAACCCAAACAAAGAAAGATGACAAAGGACAGGGTGATCATACCAAAAGCTAGAAAAATTGATTTCACTTTTTTACCCTCCTACTCTTATTTATGCAAAAAGGTAATAAAAATCCTAAAAATGAAATAAAAAAATGATATCTTTACTTCTGCTGACAAAAAAATAGATTATGAAGATAGTAAATGATGAACAAAATAAAAATTTCAATTTTCCTCTTTACAAACACAGTTGGATTTGTTATTATAATAAAGCACTATGGCGACTGTGGTGAAGTGGTTAACACAGCGGGTTGTGGTCCCGTCATGCGTGGGTTCGAATCCCATCTGTCGCCCCATTTGCAAATGAAGTCCTAGAAATAGGGCTTTTTTCTTTTTGTTTCTTCTGCAACTGCTGGTTGACAATTTGCATGTTGTTTTTTTTTGTTTTTTTGATAGACTGAAATTGGGGAGGTTATCATATGAAACTATCAGAAAACATTCAAAAATACCGTAAGCAAAGAGGCTGGTCACAGGAGGAGTTAGCTGTAAAGCTGTCTGTTACACGTCAATCCATATCAAAATGGGAACTTGGTGAAGCAGTTCCTGAGATAAATAAAATTATCCAAATGGCAGATATCTTTGAAGTGAGCCTGGATGATTTGACAGGACATTCAAGCAAGCAGCATAATCAAAAACCTAAACATTATCGAACATTTCTTTTCTGTGCTGTGACATTTTTGTTGGGATTGGGTCTTGCAGCCTTGTTGAATGTAAATAAAACAGTTGTCAATGTAAATGATTTCAAAAATATCATTGATCATGCGGAAGTTGAAAAGGTGGGCTCAAGAACGGTTAAGCTATCTTTGACACCAAAATTATATCGTGAAGATATTCAATATACCCTGCTTGTCGATAATGTGGAATATCCGCTCACATATGAAAATTATCAGTTAAATGCATCCATGGGTTTATTAGCTCATCAGGATCATCTATTCGTACTTCGTTGTCAAATGAAAGATCTTTCTTTTCAGGAATTTATTGCTAAGCTCAATTTTGATGAAAACACCTTGTATTGTGAATGGCACTATCAAGATCAATAATTGCCCTGCGGGGCTTTTTTTGTTTTTCAAAAGAACTTGAATCAAAAAGAAAATTGTTTTATAATAAGACCGTTAAAGCTTTGATAAGGACTAGTAAATTGTCTAACATCAAATAGGGAATGGGGGTCACCGACTGAAAGCCTCCTGTTGATGATTCAATTGAATTCACCTTGGAGTGGGACCAATCCTCCCCCGCCAACCACGGTTAACGGTTAAGTGTGTCGCAAGATGAAGCAGGATGGTACCGCGCGTAAGGCGTTCCTGTAAGTTTGCGTTTTTTTTTATTTAGAAAAGAGGATATGTATGGAAAAACTACAGCATTTGAAAGAAGAAGCTCTTCAGGCAATTGAATCCTGTGAAACACTCTCACAGCTTCAAGAAAAAAGAGTTCTTTATTTAGGAAAAAAGGGTCCAATTCAGGATGTCATGAAAATGATGAAGGATCTTCCGCCTGAACAACGCCCATCTTTTGGAGCGAGTGTCAATGAGATTAAAAGTGCTATTGCAGCTCTGATTGAAGAAAAGAAAGCTCGTCTTGAAGAAATAGAGATGAATCAGCGACTTGAAAAAGAAAAGATCGATATTACATTAGAAGGTTATCAGCCAACGATTGGGAATGTTCACCCTTTGACTCTTGTTCAGCAGGAACTTGAAGACTTGTTTATCGGATTGGGATATACAGTTGCAGAAGGACCGGAAGTTGAACTGGATTTTTATAATTTTGAACGTGCCAATATTCCTCAGGGACATCCGGCCAGAGATATGCAGGATACTTTCTATATTAATAAAGAAGTACTCTTAAGAACACATACAACAGCTATTCAGACACGTCAGTTAGAAAAACATGCACCTAACCCAATAAAAGTGATCTGTCCAGGTAAGGTGTATCGCCGTGATGATGATGATGCAACGCATTCTCATCAGTTTACTCAGATGGAAGGTTTGGTCGTAGCCAAGGATATAAAGCTTTCTGATTTAAAGGGTACGCTTGAATTTATGGCAAATAAAATGTTTGGTGAAGGAAGAAAGATCCGTTTCAGACCAAGCTATTTCCAGTTTACAGAACCAAGTGTTGAAGTAGATGTCAGCTGCCATATCTGCAATGGAAAAGGCTGTCCGGTATGCAAAGGAACAGGCTGGATTGAAGTCTTAGGTGCTGGTATGGTACATCCAAATGTACTTGAAATGGCAGGATACGATTCAACTCAAATGAGTGGATTTGCGTTTGGAGTAGGTGTTGAGCGTGTTGCCATGTTGAAATATGGTATTGATGATATTCGTCATTTCTATACAAATGATGTTCGTTTCTTGAAGATGTTCAAGCGTTTCGATTAGGAGGATTTATGATTACAAGTAAAAAATGGTTAAGCCAGTATATGGATCTAAGTGATCTGACAAGTGAACAGCTGGCTGATAAAATGACAACAGCCGGTCTTGAAGTCGAAGGGCTTGAACCAATGGCACAGGGCACAAATCTGACGATTGGATATGTAAAAGAATGTGTAGATCATCCTAACAGTGATCATCTGCATGTTTGTCAGGTTGATTTGAAAGATCGTGTTGAACAAATCGTTTGTGGAGCACCTAATGTACGTGCCGGTTTAAAGGTCATCGTTGCCAAGGTTGGAGCTAAACTAATTGGCGGTGAAATCAAAAACAGTGTGATCCGCGGCGTGGAAAGCAATGGTATGATCTGCTCGCTTTTAGAATTGGGTGTTGATGCCAAACAACTCAGTGATTATCAGAAATCAGGTATTGAAGAACTGGGTGAAGATGCACCGATAGGTGAGGATCCGCTTGCTTATTTAGGATTGGATGATACGCTGTTAGATGTAGGTCTGACACCAAACAGAAGTGACTGTTTAGCCAGCTTTGCATTAGCGAAAGAAGTAGGTGCAATTCTTCATAAAAAGGTGACATTGCCAGATTATGAAAATGCCAGTGATATTGGAGAACCGACAAAACTGAAAGTTCATTCAGCAACTGATAAATGTCCGCTTTTCCTGGGAAAAGTTATTAAAGAAGTAACCATTAAGCCTTCTCCAAAATGGATGCAGCAGCTTTTACACGCTGCAGGAGTGAAGTCAATCAACAATGTCGTAGATATTTCCAATTTAGTTATGCTGGAAACAGGACAGCCAACCCATTTCTATGATATTGAAAAAATGCATCAGGATATTGTTGTCAGTGATGGCTTTGATACAACTTATACTGCTTTGGATGGTGTAGAATATAAAATTGAACCTGAAGATATTATGATTACAACTCAGGGCAAGCCAGTAGGTATTGCCGGCTTAATGGGCGGTGATGATTCCAAAATTGATGAATCAACAAAAGGAATCATTATTGAAGTGGCAACCTTCAACTATGTACAATGTCGTAACACTGCCAGAAGATTGAATATTACCAGTGATGCAGCCATCAGAAATTCTAAGGAAATTGAACCGGGAGCACCAAAAAAAGCTATGGATCGCTGTGTTCAGCTGTTAATTGAATACGCTGATGCGAAGGGAATTGAAGAAACAGCTGTTTATGGAAATCCTCATGTTGAGGAAAAAAGCTTTACTGTTTCCGTTACCAATATCAACAAACGTTTAGGAACACAATTTAAAGCAGAAGAAATGATGGATGTTCTTACCTGGCTTGATTTTCAGCCAAAATGTGAAAATGATCAAATTCATGTAACGATTCCAAGCTATCGCAATGATATTGCCATTGAAGCTGATATCTCAGAAGAAATCATTCGTTTAATTGGTTTTGATTCATTAGGATCTACCCTTCCTTTAATGGAAATGACACAGGGAGAACTGGATAAACTCCAGAAAATGAATCGTACGATTCGTCAATTATTGACTCACATGGGAGCATATGAAAGTGAATCTTATACACTTGTTTCCGCCAAACATATTGAAGATGCCATTCTTGGCTTAAATCCTGTTGTCGAATTAGCCAGTCCAATGAGTGAGGATCGTAAATATGTCAGAAACAGCTTATTGCCAAGTATGCTGGATGTTCTTTCTTATAATCAAAACCGTAAAGCCAGTGATCTTTCATTATTTGAACTTAGCAATGTCTATGGTCAAGATACAGTAGAAGAACATTTAGGATTGGTAATGAGTGGATCTTTACAGAAAAACCGCTGGATGAAAATTGATATAAAAGCAAATTTCTATACATTAAAAGGAATGATTGAAACTTTGCTTTCAAGTTTTGGATTTGAGAAAACACGCATTAAGATTAAAGAAAATGATCTTGATACTGTTCATTATCATCCATATGCCAGTGCATTGGTATACATCGGCAAAGAACTGTTTGGTATTTTTGGTGTTGTTCATCCAATAATGGCTAAAAAATATGATGTATCAAGTGACAGTGTCATGGCAGAATGCAATTTGGAAGTATTATTGAAAAATAAAGCCAGCAAAGTGAAATTTGAAGGTATTTCCAAATATCCATCAGTATCTCGTGATTTAGCCCTTGTTGTGAAAAAAGATATTAATGTAGGTGTGATTACTGATACGATCCGCAAATGCTCAAAATTCATCAAAAATGTCGAAGTCTTTGATGTATATACAGGTGAACATGTAGCCGAAGACAGTAAATCCATCGCATTAAGCATTCTCTTCCAATCAAGTGAAAAGACATTAACTGATCAGGAAATCAATGATGTACATCAGAAAATACTTGATGCTTTAAAGAAAGAATGTAATGCTCAATTAAGAGGTTAAGGTTGAAAAACCGACCTCTTTTTCTTATAATGGGGCTATGAATACAACTATTGCATACCCATGACTTGCATTCTCAATTTGATTAGCGCTGCTGGTTATCCGTTTTTGTTCAGTCAGGATCACCTTGAATATCATCCGATGATGATCAAGAATGTGCTGTTGAAATACCTGGGGATAAAAAACTGATCCAAAAAGCTCGTATTACACGGATAATGAGTGTTATCGGTGATGATTCATGACAGTTTGTTCATAAAAATGGTAAAAATTCATTTCATCAGGTAAAGTTATATAGGTGATAAAATTATGAAAATAAGATGCAAAGAATGTAATACAGTTTATGATAGTTCAGAAAAATATTGTCCCTATTGTTTTACAAAAACACGACGTAATGCCTCATCTGTTGAACACTCTTTCGATCAGAGAAAAAAAACAGGAAACGAAAAAAAACAAAGCACAGCCAAAACTGTTACTTCACCGTTTCATTGGATAAAAAAAGTGATTGCGGGACTTGGATTCATCGGATTCATTAACGTGATCTTCTTTATTGTGGAATTGCTTCTGAACATCTTTTTTGGTTAATGCTTTTCATTTAAGTGTTGAGGTTGAAAAAAAAATCTCTATTTCTTATAATAAATATAGGAATGATCATATTGATTTGTTTTTGACATACAATTAAGAATACATGACAATTTATTCATAAAAATGGACATGAAAAAATAAATCAGATAAAGTAAAAGCAGGTGATAACGATGAAAATAAAATGCAAAGAATGTAAAACAATCTATGATAATTCAGAAAAATACTGTCCATACTGTTTTAATCGAACGGATCGTATTGTTCGCTTTAAGGCAAGTGTAGACGCACGTCCTGAAAGTCCTTTGATGGAAAAAAGAGAAAAGACACCCTATAATTACAGGGCAAGAAAAACAACTAAATATAAAAACAAGAAAAATCCGGCTGTAAAGGTCATCACTTTTATTTTTTCGATCTATGCAGCACTTGTCTTTGGTTTTGTTCTTTTATCTATTTTTCTGGCTATTTTCGGATAAGAATAAAAAGTCATCTTTTGATGGCTTTTATTTTATAGCTTTGATATAATCAAAACATGAAAACAATACGAAATTATCCAAAAGTAACAATCAGTAAAAAAGCTGAAAAAAGACAACAAAAAAAACACCCTTGGGTGTATGACAATGAAATTATTGCCTATGAACCTTATGAAAACGGTGAAATCGTGGATGTTGTAAGTGAATCCGGAAAATATTATGGAAGTGGTTTTATCAATGAAAACTCTGTGATTCGTATACGCATTATTTCTCGAAATGCCAATGATATATTCAATGAAGCTTTTTATGAAAGACGACTGCGTCATGCGATTGATTATCGGAAAACGGTGATGAAGGATGATTTTTCCTGTTGCCGTTTGATCTTTGGTGAAGCGGATATGTTCAGTGGCTTAACCGTGGATCGCTTTTCAAATATTCTGGTTGCTCAGGTTAACAGTTTGGGACTGGACAAAATCAAACCGATGTTATTTGAATTGATGATGAAAATCATGAATGAAGAAAAACAGGAAGTAATAGCTATCTATGAGCGTAATGACAGCCATTTGCGTGAAAAAGAAGGCCTGAGTCAATATAAAGGATTTTATCCTCTAAAGGATTATGAAATACCAGCTTATACCTGTATTCGCATTGTAGAGAATGGAATTGAATATGAAGTTGATGTGGAAAATGGACAAAAAACCGGTTTTTTTCTGGATCAGAAATATAATCGATTAGCTGTGGGACGTTTAGCTGAAAACCTCAGGGTATTAGACTGCTTTACACATACTGGTTCTTTTGGCTTGAATGCAGCCAAAGGAAAAGCCAAAAGAGTGGTAAGTGTGGATATTTCAGAAAGTGCGATTGAAATGGCTAAGCAAAATGCAAAACGTAATGAACTAGAAGTGGAATATGTGGTTGCAGATGTCTTTGATTATTTGGAAAAAGTAAAAAAGAATGAATTTGATTTTATCATCTTAGATCCACCGGCTTTTACAAAATCAAAAAAGACTGTCCACAATGCTTATGATGGATATAAACAGATCAATATGATGGCGATGAAAAAGCTGCCGCGCGGTGGTTATTTAGCAACTGCCAGCTGTTCTCATTTCATGGAAAACTATCTCTTTGTTCGTATGCTCAAGGAAGCGGCAAATGAAGCCAATGTGGAATTAAAACTGATTGAAGAAAGACGTCAATCCTTTGATCATCCAATTCTTTGGAATGTGGAAGAAACAGAATATCTGAAATTCTATATTTTTCAGATCATTTAAGTTTATGTGAAAGATTTTGAATACAAAAGCAAGAAAAACATTCGTTTGTGAAATTAGCCTTTAAAAAGGAAATAAAGTGTGATAGAATGTTTTAGTAAAAATTTAAGAAGGTGGAATTATGGGACGACATTTTGAAGTAAGAGCTGCAGCTATGGCAAAAACAAGTGCAGCCAATGCAAAGTTATATTCAAGACATTCAAAAGAAATTTACATGGCAGCAAAAGCAGGTGAACCTGATCCTGATATGAATCAGGCTTTAAAAAAATGCATTGAAAAAGCAAAAGCCAACAATATTCCGGCTGATGTTATCAAAAGAGCTATTGACAAAGCAAAGGGAGGATCTACAGAAAACTATTCTCCAGCAACTTATGAAGGATTTGGTGCAGGCGCCAGTACAGTGATTGTTGAATGTTTGACAGACAATCAGAATCGTACAATTGCTGATCTTCGTACAGCTTTCAACAAATCACATGCCAAATTGGGTGTGAGCGGCAGTGTTTCCTTTAACTATCAGCATTTAGGAAATATCATCATCGAATATAATGATGAAGAAACCATGCTGGATACTTTGATTATGGCAGATGTCGATGTCAAGGAAATTGAAGTTGATGGTGACAACATGCAGATTTTAGTTGAGCCAAGTGATCTTTATAAAGCCAAAGATGCAATTGAAGGTTTGATCAGCGATGTGAAGTTTGATACATTGGAACTCGCCATGCTGCCAAATGAATATTGCCGTTTGGAAGGTGAAGACAAGGTTCTGTTCAGAAGACTGTTAACAATGCTGGATGATGTTGATGATGTTCAAAACGTTTGGCATAATGTAGAAAACATGAATGAAGAAGACTAAGACGAGAAATCGTCTTTTCTTTATGAAAAAAAGATGATCTCATCTTTTCAGCCAGTTTTTGATTTCAATATAGATATATTGAAATCTTGACAGGTATTCACGGATCATCTTTTTTATGGTAAATCGATAAGGAGCCGAAAACATGGTAACATCATCAAAGAATTTTTTACTCATGGCATAAGCTCTGTTTGTATGGTAGCCGCTTGTCAAAATACCGATCTTTTGATAATGATGTTCTTGACAAAGCTTCTGACAGTATTTCATATTTTCATAGGTAGTGGTGCTTTTGTCTTCTAAAAGAGGGTCAATGTCAATCAATGTTTTTAAATACTGAGCCATGACATGAGCCTCAGAGTATTCGTTATGCGCTTTTCCACCCGTCATAATGCATACTGGTATATGATATTTTTGAATGACCTTGGCAGCTTTTTCAACTCGCATTTTTTGTGTAAGGGACATTTGACCATTGGCATAGGTTGGACATCCCAAGACAATTAATACATCAACATAACCTTCAGGATTGGAACAGTTAGGAAAGCAAAGAAAAGGAAGAAAGAGAAACAGAAGAAGCAAAATAAAGAAAATAATCATAGAAATATAGGTGGCTGTAATTCTTCTTCTTTACATTTCTTTCTTTTTTCTTCACTTTTCATGCTGGCATACACGTATGCTGCTTTCATTTCCATGTCACGATATGCTTTTGGTATCTGATTAAAGCGGCTGGCTACGGTGCAAGGAATCGTTTTCAGATATTTTTTTCCTGCTTCATTGGCAGCTAATACACGAACGTAGTTTGGTATAGGAAGTTCATTGACCTGCTTTTTGGTTGTCTGATTTAAAAGATGAATGCAGGTGCGCTGAATTCTGCTTTGCGTATATTTTTTAGAAACAGATTGATTGAGAAAATCATGAAACGATGTGCATTGAGCATTTTTTATCAGCAGGTTTTCAATTCCTTCATCCATTAAAAAAAGGGTTTGTAGATAGCTTGGACTCAACGTTAATAATAAAGACTGGATAAGAGGATAAAAGTCTTCGATAAAAAGCGGATCATGGATTTCCATGGGAGTGGCCTTTTTCACATCCAAATTGCTGCGTAATGCTTTGCGAATGCTGGTTGCTGAAGAAATATGGTCTTCCATTTCCTCATCAAAATAATGATTGCTTCGCTTGATGCAGTATGGAGTCATAGGATGACAGTATTTCAGATAGTTGATACCTAAAATATCATTGGGATTCATTTTTCCATAGACTTTTTCATATGACTGAACAGGAGCTATGGTTTTATCAAGAGAAGGCAGTTCTATTTTACTGAGCCTGATAAGTTCATCTAAAGAATTGCTTTCAGAACCAAAACAAAAACAGTCACAACCGGCTAATGCTAAAAGATGCATGGCTAGCTTGGCAAAGTTTTGAGCACTTTGGGTGGCATAAATAAAAGGCAGCTCAATGACCAGATCAACACCATGCACAACAGCACATTTGGCTCGTTCCCATTTGCTGACAACAGCGGGTTCACCGCGCTGAACAAAATTTGGGGACATTACGGCAATTAATAAATCACATTTTGTGATTTCTTTTGTTTTTTGAATATGGTAGATATGTCCATTATGAAATGGATTATACTCACATACGATTCCACAGATTTTCATGACACCAATATACCACAAAACACAAATTTATGATATATTAAATACAGAAAGAGGGGACACGTTTATGAATAAAATCATCTATCATACCGCCTCCAAAGTTGACGGAGTTCCATTGGAAGTCATGATCATTGAGCCTGATGGTACACCAATAGCCATTCTTCAAATGTGTCACGGAATGGCAGAAAACAAAGAAAGATATTTACCTGTCATGGAGACATTGGCAAATCAGGGATTTTTATGTGTGATGCATGATCATCGCGGACATGGCAGCATTGATCCGAATGATTATGGTTATTTCCATGATACAAGCGGCAAAGCTATTGTTTTGGATGTCATGCAGATTACCGATGAAATCAAAAGCCGTTATCCAAATGTCAAAGTTTTCTTATTTGGACATTCAATGGGCAGTTTAGTGGTACGCTGTGTGATGAAACAAAATGATGATGCCTATCAGGGATTAATCGTCTGTGGTTCACCTTCAAAAAATCCACTTGCTTCTCTTGCGATTGGATTCGTTCAAATCATGAGTTTGTTTTTGGGTGAACGCCACCGTTCAAAATTGATTGATCAAATGGCTTTTGGTACATTTACAAAAAATATTGAGAATCCGAAATATCCTCATGCCTGGATCTGTTCAGTCGAAAAGGTACAGGATGATTATGCGAAAAGTGAAAAATGCGGCTTTTTGTTTACTTTGAATGGTTATCTGAATTTGTTTAAACTGATGAAAGAAACCTATGATCCAACTCATTGGCAGATGAAAAATCCAACTTGTCCGATTTACTTTATTGTTGGTGAAGAAGATCCATGCCGCATCAGTGAACAAGATTTCATCAAGGCTGTTGATTTTATGAAAGATAGAGGCTATACGCATGTTTTCTATAAAACCTATCCGCATGCACGTCATGAAATCTTAAATGAATTCTGTAAAGATGAGGTTGTTCATGACATGAAAGTCTTTATGGAAAAAATCATGAATTAGATGTTGTTTGATTAAAAAAATTGAAATCAAAACAGTTGATTTTATCTTCTGTCAAGTAAATTCACTTTCCACTAAATAAATCTTGCCTATTTTTAGGGTTTGTGGTAGACTATTAGCGTTAAGCAACGAGGTGATTTCTTTGAAGTGGACGAAAAGTGAATTGCTGCAGGCTGAAAACAACACGATCGAGTTTGATGAACAGATTGAATTCGATGATGCTGCTTTGTCTAAAGTTAGCCACTTAAGGAAGTTAAAAAACGTTACAGTATCCGGGGATCTTCATTATGACGGCTCAAGTGATCTGGCAATTGCCAATCTTCATGTACAGGGCGTTATGGTAGTTCCTTGCAGTATTTCTTTGGAAGATGTGGAGGTTGAGTTCGATACCTCTTCTGTGGAAGTTTATTCATTCGAAAAAAACCCTGAGAATGAAGATGTTCACGAAACAAAGAAGGATATTGTCGAGTTGTATCCAGCAATTTTCCAGCTGATTATGATGGAAATACCTTATAAAGTCGTGAAAGAAGGCGTGACCTATCCTAAAGGAAAAGGCTGGGAGGTTGTAAGCGAGGAAGAATTCAATCAATCAAAAAAAGATGAAATTGATCCTCGATTAGCAAAACTGAAAGAATTTAAGATAGAAGAATAAGTGAGGAGGTAGCAAGATGGCTGTTCAACAGAGACGTAATTCAAAAACTAGAAAAGCAAAACGTAGAACTCATTACAAGTTGGCTGCACCTACATTGGTGAAATGCCCTAACTGTGGTGCATTCAAGAGAACTCACAGAGTTTGTCCAGAATGTGGCTACTACGATGGAGTGAAAGTTGCCTAAAAAGAGTCACTGACTCTTTTTTTATATCTAATAAGAATGAGGTAATTATGAAATTATTATTGATTAAACTGATCCATTACCTGTTAGTTAAGATGGGACGAGGCGGTTCGCTTCCCGGAACGATTGCTTTGAAATTGGATCATCACATATTAACAAGATTTAAATTTCCAGATAAAGTAATTGTTGTGACAGGAACCAATGGGAAAACAACAACATCCAATTTGATTGTTGAATCATTTGCCAAGGCTGGCTATAAGGTGATCGGCAATCGCAAAGGAGATAATCTGAAAGAAGGAATTGTAACACTTTTGTGTGCCAATAGTTCACTTTCTTATGAAATCAAAGCTGATGTTGTGGTTCTTGAAATTGATGAGCTGACAGTAGCCAGAGTGTTTAAAGATTTGCCAGTCACAACATTTATTGTCAACAATTTCTTCCGTGATCAGCTGGATCGTGCCGGAGAAATGGAAACAATCGTGCGTCGTATTGAATCTGTTTTGGATGACTATCAGGGACATTTGATTTTAAATGCTGATGATCCGAATGTGGTTCGATTGTCAGGAAGTGCTCCTTTTGCCAAAATTCATTATTTTGGTGTTGCTGAAAATGAAGTTTCGAAAAAAACAAGCAATGAAGCAAGTGAAGGTAAATTCTGTCCTCGCTGTGGTGCTCCTTTGGTTTATGACTATTATCAGTATTCTCATATTGGAAGATTTCATTGTGAAAATGATGACTTTGGTAAAAATGAGGTGGAATGTTGGGTGAATGAGATTGATTATGAACATGAAACCTTTACGATGAATGGACAGGTCTTTCATTCTTTCCAAAATGCCATTTATGCGATTTATAACTGTGCTGCTGTGCTGTGCTGCATGAAAGTCAATGGTGTTTTGCTGGATGCTGCCAATGAAGTATTTCAGACTTTTACGATGAATAAAGGACGCAATGAAACATTTGATCTGAATGGCTTTTGTTTATTGAATCTGGTGAAAAATCCAACGGGTGCTAATGAAGTGATGAAAGCGATCATGAAGAATCAAAAGGATAAAAATATTATGATTATTTTGAATGATCATGATCAGGATGGAAAAGATGTATCCTGGATTTGGGATGCTCATTTCGATCTTTTGATTGATGAACATACCAAGAGAATTTTATGCAGTGGAACGCGTGCTTATGATATGGCATTGCGTTTGAAATATGAAGGATATGAACAGCTGGAAGTGTATGAAAAAGTTGAAGATGGTATTCTTCGTTTGAAAGAATTGAAGGAAGATGCTTATGTGATTGCAACTTATACGGCACTTCATTCAACACGTTCGATTATCAGGAGGCATGCATCATGAATCTAAAGATACTTTGGATGTATCACGATCTGATGGATCTTTATGGAGATAGAGGCAACATTCAGGTCTTGAAGACACGCTGTTTGAAGCGTGGTATTGATTGTCAGGTTGATACCTGTTCACTGAATCAGAAAGTTGACTGCAGTGAATATGATCTTTTGTTTATCGGCGGCGGAGCAGATAAGGAACAAAGCTTATTAGTAGATGATTTACTTAAAAGAAAAGAAAACATTCAAAAAGCAATGGATGAACATACGTTTATTCTTTTGATCTGTGGAGGCTATCAATTGTTTGGTCAGTATTATCTGGATGGAGATGGTCATAAGATCAACGGTCTTGGCTTCTTTGATTATTATACGGAAAGTGCTTCCCGTGATATTCGCTGTATTGGCAATATCGCCATTGAAGTGGAAGCAGAAGGACAAGTTTTCAAGGCGGTTGGATTTGAAAATCATGGCGGTCAGACCAAACAGGTATCTTCACCTTTTGGAAGAGTTTTAAGCGGTCAGGGAAACAGCTTTGGATGTGGATCTGAAGGCTTTTACAATGGTCAGGTTTTAGGCACCTATATGCATGGACCCTTACTTCCTAAAAATCCGCAGATTGCCGATTTAATCATTCGAAAAGCTCTGATGAAACGTTATGATCATGTTGAACTGTTTCCTTTGGATGATGAGCTTGAAATAAAAGCTTTAAATACTATGCTGGATCGTATTTTAAAATAAATGTTCATAGCCAGTTGAGGCTTTGCCTCAGCCTGGCTTTTTTTATGTTTGCAGAAAATTCCATGGCTTTTTCTAAAAAAGACTATACATTTTTATCACTTTCATCTATAATTGTGGTGTAAAGTAGCACAAAG
>CAMEIZ010000017.1 GCA_945919165.1 uncultured Traorella sp. | reverse complement strand
AAGAAGAAACACTTAGACAATGCAAAGAAAAAATCAAAGAAACCAATCAACAGATTCAAAACAAATGGAATTCTTTGAATCAAGTATTTGATGAATATCTAAAGAAATAAGATTCACTGGTAAACAGTGAACTTTTTTATATAGAAAAAGATGCCTATACAGACATCTTGATATATTAAATTAAGCTATTTGATTAGGAAGCGTTAGCTGTGGTCCCATCACCTTTTTTAGTAATAGTAACAGGGTGAGGAATAATAAATCCCTCATGTCCATTCATTATTCCATCATAAAACCATTGACCAAAAGCTTTATAAAAACCATTTACACCATTTGTAGGTTCTTCTGTTACTATTATTGAACCATGTTCTTCAATAGTACAAGTCACTTTCCAACATGCTCCCACATATTCATTTGCTACAAAAGCTTCACTTTCCATTACAGGCTTAACATAACTCTTCTTCATAAAAAATCCCTCAATTCTTGATAATTACAAATAAGATTATACTAAGCTGACTTATCTGATTCAGGAAATGCAATATATAAAGCTTCTTCTTTGAGTTTTTGATTTACATGCGTATAAATATTCATAGTGGTTGTTATACTGGCATGTCGCAAGATTTCCTGTGCTGCTTTAATATTTGCTCCATTTGTGATTAGCTTAGTTGCCAATGTATGACGTAGAGTATGAAAGTGAAAGCTTATATGATTCTTTTTTGATATTTTCCAAAGAGTGTATTCTAATTGTTTTGGATTTAAGTAATTTCCTTTAAAATCACTGATAACATGTTGATGAGGATGATAATTAAACCATTTAGAGATAATTGATTGTAAGTCTTTATGAAAAGGTAAAACAGCTTGTGATGTTTTAGTTTTCATTTTTGTAGATATGATTAATTCTTGTCTTTTTAAGTTTGCATAAATCATTTTTTTGTTCACTATGATTATCTCTTGATTAAAATCAAAATCATCTTTGTTTAAGGCAAATACTTCAGATATACGAAGTCCTGTGTACTTGCCAATATATAAAGCTATGATATACGCATAACGTATATCAGAAGGCTTATTTAACAGCTCATTAACAATAAGATCAAAATCCTGCTCAGAGTAAGTCAAATTAGATCTAGAACGACCAGTATTTTTTCCTGTAACATGTACTAATTTTAAAGGATTTTCCAGAATATACCCACATTTCATAGAAAAATTTAAGATTAAATTTAATATTTCTTTTAATTTATAATTAGTCGATAAACCAAGATCTTGATTTTCAATAAAATAATTCTGTACTTTTCTAAAATCAAGTTCATAAATTAATAAATGACCTAATCTTTTTTGAATATGCTTGTAATAACGATTTTTGTAATCGGTTATTGTGTTCTGCTGATATGCATATTCAGCTTCTAAATTAAGCCATTCATGAAATACATCATCTACTGTAACTTTATATTGTTTAATATAGTTTAATTCTTTATTGAATTCTTTTTTCTTTTTCTTTTCAAATAAAACAGCATCCTCATAAGTAGAAAATCCACTCTTTGTAAAAGTCTTTCTTTCATTAGTATAATCATCCACATAATTGAAATAAACCTGATAAGTAAATCCTGATTCTGCTTTAATACTTTTTCTTTTTCTAATACTCATTTTATTCCTCCATTTTGTCATTTCTGACAGTTTTCTGTACTTATATAAATGGTAGAAAAATGTACAAAATTCAATCAAGATTAATAAAAAAGCACATAAAATTGTTATATTTAGTATTTTTAACACTTGAAATAGGGATATTTATGTAAAAAATGTGAAAAGTAGTGAAAAAGGCAAAATTTTACTTGCATTGTAATAATAAACTTAGTATAATCTTATTTGTAATTATCAAGAATTGAGGGATTTTTTATGAAGAAGAGTTATGTTAAGCCTGTAATGGAAAGTGAAGCTTTTGTAGCAAATGAATATGTGGGAGTGTGCTATTATGTAAAATGCTCTGATCATTCAGAAGGTGAAGTAAAAAAACTAGATCATGCACCTACGTACAACATAAGTGATAGTGATAATGATGGCTTTGTATTCTCCGTATATCAACCAAACAGATTTTATAGTGGAACAATAAACGGACAAAATGGTACAGTTCGTTATGCATCTGGTTGCTATGGACATCCTATTGAAAATGATCCTGTTTTAATAAATAAAGATAATCACCAGGAATATAACTGTGGTCCTAACGCTTCCTAATCTCTAATTTATCGAGTATATACAAGATGTTTTGTGAATAACAGGACATCTTTTTTAGTAGAAAAACAGCTTAGTATAATCTTATTTGTAATTATTAAGAATTGAGGGATTTTTTATGAAGAAGAGTTATGTTAAGCCTGTAATGGAAAGTGAAGCTTTTGTAGCAAATGAATATGTAGGATCTTGCTGGTATGTCGTATGTGATCAAGGACATACAGCAATTGTTTCTTTACCAGATGACTCCGAACCAACATTTGATCGAAACGGATTGAATCCTGATAGTGATGGCGATGGTTTTGGAGATTTTTTTGGAACAAAAGTATATTTTGGAAAAATGAGTGGTTCTATTGGAGATTTTTTTGATAATTTTCATACATTGACAGATGATCCAATTAAAATTGATAAAGATAATTGTGGTATATATAATTGTAGACCTAACGCTTCCTAATCTCTAATAAATCAAATAAATACAAGATGTTTTGTGAATAACAGGACATCTTTTTTTGTAATATTTTTTTGTGCTTTATAAATAGGTGTTTTTATGGTATGATTTGCATTGTTTTAGGAGGGTTGGCATGTCTAAGAAAAATCGAGTGTTTTTAATAATACTTGTGGGTATAAATGTTGTTTATTTTAGCTTTCTTTTGATGAATAGCTTTTTTTCGCGATCTCAGGGATCTTTACCGGTGATCAGCTTTGATTCTGAAATGTTAGTGCTCAGTGTAGACAGTGATGAAGCAGTACTGTTAAGTGGTGTTCATGCCAGTGATGCTGAGGATGGTGATTTAAGTGATCAGGTGTTTATTTACAGTTTAAGTCCTTTTGATGAGAATCAAAGAAGAACGGTGACTTATGGTGTTTTTGATTCTGATAATCAGATGACAACAGCTTCAATTCAACTGGCTTATACCAATTACACCAAACCATATTTCAGTTCTAAGCAGCCTTTGACTGGAATCAATCTTTCGAGTTTAAGCGGCAGCGGTTCAAAGGTAAATTCGATGCGTGCGTATAGCTGTGTGGATGGAGATATTACCAATAAGATATCGATGAATCAGATGGAAAAGGATGGTAAGATCATTTATCAGTATTCGGTGAGTGATTCTACGGGTTCTTCAAGAGAGCTTGAAATCAGTGAAGATTTGTCATTAAAGGGTTTGATGATGAATGTTACGATTGAATTAAGCGATTATTTGATTTATGTAAATCCGGGAAGTTATGTTGATTATCGCAGTTATTTAATGAATGTTAAGACTAGTCTTGGTATTCAGAATGAGCTGTTAAATAGTGTTCAGATTGAGACGAACTATGATCCTTATACAAGCGGTGTATATGAAGTGAAATATTCACTGAGTCGTTTAAATGGGGATTATGGAAGTGTCAGCATGTTTATCGTTGTGGAGGAAGGCCATGGAGAATAAGAATCAAAATAGCGAATGGGTGACTCGTTTTTCATGTATGCTCTCTTCAGTGATGAAAAAATGGCGTATCATTTTACTGGCTGCCTGTTTATGTGGATCTTTATTTGATATTTATAAGACTTTAACTTATCAACCGCTCTATTCTGCCAGTACAATTGTTGCGATCATGGATGGAGATGGTAAAGGACTAGATGGTGATTCTGCCTTAAAGGCTGTTTCCACCATCCGTTATATGCTGAATAGTCAGTATATGAAAAATCAGGTGAATGAAAAATTAGATCAGTCTTCTTTTCAGGGAAATATCAATGTGAATGTTACAGCGGATACGAATCTTTGTACGATCGGTGTATTGGCGCATTCACAAAAGGATGCTTATGTTGAATTAAAAAGTATGATTAATTTGTATAAGGAAGTATCTCAGCGTTCAAAGTTTGGTTATTATTTTAATACAGTAGAGGATGTTTCTTTTTCAAATTGGTCTTTAAACAGTAATTCTCATAAAAGAAATTATCAGATTGGATTTTTAGTGAGCTTTGTTTTGGGTTGTGTTGTTGTTTTGATGATAAGTTATCTGAAAGATAATGTGAAAACACCGAATGATATCAGTGATAAGATAGATGCACGTTTATATGCGAAAATTCCAAAGGAATTAAAACGAAATCAAAAATGGAGCTTTTTGAATCCTAAGAAGAGTGCTATTCTGGTCAGTCATTTTCATACAGGTTTTTCCTATGTGGAAGCTATGAATAAGCTGGCGAATAAAGTAGAAGCTTCTTCTAAAAAACATGGTTATCAGAGTTATCTGATTACCAGTTCTTTAGAAAACGAAGGGAAGTCATCCGTTGCTGTAAATCTGGCAATTTCGATGGCTAAAAATAAACATCGTGTTCTTTTGATCGATGCGGACTTAAGAAAGCCTTCTTTGCATAAGATATTTGAACGACATGGCGAAGTTTATTTATGTGATATCCTGAATCAGAAAAAGGAGTGGAAAGAGGGAATTGTTTCTTTGGAAAGAGAACATCTGGATGTGATCTTTTCAAAGCCTTATGAGGATACCCAAAGGATCTTGTCTTCCAATGAGTTTGAAAAACTGCTTGCGGAAGTGAAAAAAGAATATGACTATGTCATTATTGACAGTGCTCCTTCTCGTTATGTGACGGATACAAGTATGTTTGCTTCTCTTTGCGATGCCGTTTTCATGGTTGTGCGTCAAAATACTGCTTCCTGTAAGATGATTAATGATACGATCTACCAATTGGTGAATGTCAATGCGAATGTCATAGGAACTATTTATAATGGCAGTGTGGTGGATATCACTCGATCACATTCTGCTTATGGTTATCGTTATGGCTATTATCGCTATCATCGTGAAGGGAGGTCTTCGTAATGGAAGAAAAACAGTTAATTGATTTAAGTGATTTTGCGGACCGTCTTTATAAAGCATTTTTAAAGCTCTGGAAGCTGATACTTGTATTTACGCTGTTATGCTCATTATTATATACCCTAAGGGGTTTGATCCGTTATCATGCAACCTATACCTCTAGTATGAGTGTGATTGTATCTCAGCAGAATAATAATATTTTAGTAACCAGTGAATCAACAGAAAAAACAAATGAAGCCTTTAAAAAAGCATTATTAAGTACGACGATGCAGAAAATCATAGCCAATGATCTGAAGATGAGCTATGTTCCGGCTTCCATTCAAGTATCACTTGTACCGGATACCAATATTTTAAAAGTTTCGGCAACTTCTTCCAATCCGGAGGATGCTTATCGTGTAGTCAATTCGATAGCATCAAATTACGGACAGCTGACGAAACAAATGAATGATGCAAATATGATCATTCTTGAAGAAGCCAAAATGCCTGTTTCTGTTGATAACAGTATTGGATTATTTCGTCTTTTAATAAAAGGAGCTCTTATGGGATTAGCCATAAGTCTTTTTGTGACAATGATTTATGCTTTTACTAGACGAACAATTTTACGGGAAGATCATATCAAAAACAAGCTTCATTTAAAAGTCTTGGGTTCAGTTCCGAAAATAGGTCGAAAGAAAAAGAATTATCCTTTACGCAACCAATTATTAATTACGAACAATCGTATTTCAACGGCCTATAAGGATGCCTTCCGTCCGCTTACCATGCGTATTGAAAGAGAAAAGAATCAAAAGGTAATCATGATCACTTCAACATTACCGAATGAAGGAAAATCAACCCTGAGTGCCAATATTGCTTTATCATTAGCACAAAATGGCAAAAAAGTAGTATTAGTTGATCTTGATTTACGCAATCCGTCTTTATTCAGTATTTTCAAAATAGAAAACACCAAAGACGAAATCGGCAATTATATTGACAGCAAATGTGTGTTCAGTGATATTATTACATCCAGTGAACAGCATGAAAACCTTGATCTGGTGATTGGTTTTAAAAGCTATGATAATTCAATTGAAATGCTTTCTCGTCAAAGATGTCAGCGAATGATCACTGAATTGAAAAAGAAATATGACTATGTCATTTTAGATGTTCCGCCTCTTTTAATTATGCAGGATGCGATTTCCATCAGCCGTTTTTGTGACAGTGCTCTTTTAGTCATTCGTCAGGACTATGCAAAAGTCTATGAAATTGTGGAAGCATTGGATGAATATTATGAAATGAATCGAAATGTCATGGGGTGCATTTTGAATTGTGTTGAGAAATCGGTATTTGATGAGGACTTCAAAGGCTATGAATATGGCTATTCTTATGGAAAAAGAAGTTGATTGTAAAGAATAATCTTTTATATAAAATAGGAATTAATCTTGAAAAAGCTTTTATTTAAGCGTATATTAAATATGCGAACAGGGGGAAAAAACATGTCAGAGATAAAAGATGATTTGAAGATGATTGAACGTATTTTACTTTTAATTGGGTTGGATACGGCTTTTGTTGTGCTTTCATCTTTTCTGGCAATTCTGGTACGCTTGGATTTTCAGCGGGTTGACTGGATTTTCTGGAACAATTATATGCAGTGGATCGGATTGGATATTCTGATTACGATCTGTGTTTTCTGGCTGTTTAATTTATATAAGAGCTTGTGGCAGTTTGCCAGCATGGTAGAAATGCGCCGCATGATCATGGCCGTTTTTGTCTGTGATTTTGTGAAACTGTTTCTCTATGTGCTGATCTTAAAAATATCACTGCCTCGTTCCTGGTATATTTTAGAGCCGATTTTTCTCTTGTTTATGAGTGCTTCGGTACGCTTTCTCTACCGTAATGTCCGCTCCCTAAAAAACAGCAGCATTTTAGTATGGAATAAACAGGATATATGTAATGTGATGATTGTCGGAGCCGGTGAAGCAGGAAACATTTTGCTTCGTGAAGTCAATCTCAGCAAACATCTGCACAAGCAGGTAGTCTGTATGATTGATGATGATCGCCGTCTGAAGGGACGTTACATGAATGGTGTACCGATTGTTGGAAACCGTACCACTATTTTGGAGAATGTACAAAAATATAAGATTGATGAAATATATATCGCCATGCCAAGTGCTTCTGCATCCGATCGTAAAGAAATTGTTGAGATCTGTAAGGAAAGCGGCTGTAAGTTAAAAATCTTACCGGGTCTTTATCAGATGATCAATGGAGAAGTCAGTATTTCAAAACTGAAGGATGTTGAAATTGAAGATCTTTTAGGAAGAGAACCTATTAAAGTCAATTTGAGTCAGATTGGTAATTATGTAAGAGATAAGGTCATTCTGGTCAGTGGAGGAGGAGGCAGTATTGGCAGTGAATTATGCCGCCAGTTGGCTTCTTTCCATCCGAAACAACTTATTATTGTCGATATTTATGAGAATAATGCTTATGCCATTCAGATGGAATTAAAAGAAAAGTATCCACAGCTTAACCTTGTTGTACGAATTGCTTCCATTCGCGATCAGCGCAAAATGGATGTTTTATTTGACGAATTCAGACCGGAAATCGTTTATCATGCGGCAGCCCACAAACATGTGCCGCTTATGGAAGACAGCCCAAATGAAGCGATCAAAAACAATGTATTCGGTACATGGAATTTAGTAAGCATAGCGGATAAATATCATGTAAAACGCTTTGTTCAAATTTCAACGGATAAAGCTGTTAATCCAACCAATATCATGGGTGCTAGCAAACGCATGTGTGAAATGATCATTCAAGCCTATAATCGTCATTCTGAAACGGAATTTGCAGCTGTTCGCTTTGGAAATGTATTAGGCTCAAATGGTTCTGTCATTCCGCTTTTCAGAAAACAGATTGCTCATGGAGGCCCTGTCACCGTTACCGATAAAAATATCATTCGTTATTTTATGACCATTCCTGAAGCTGTTTCCTTAGTCATTCAGGCAGGAGTCTATGCCAAGGGCGGTGAAATCTTTGTTCTGGATATGGGAAAACCAATGAAAATCGATGATCTGGCACGTAATCTGATCAAGCTTTCAGGTTATATGCCGGATGTTGATATTCCAATTGTCTATACGGGTTTACGTCCCGGTGAAAAATTATATGAAGAATTATTGATGAATGAGGAAGGTTTGACGAAAACTGAAAACAGCAGTGTTTTTATTGGACGTCCGATTGAATTCAATGATCAGGAATTCTTTGATCAGCTTCTTGAATTGAGAAAACTGGTTGATGAAGAATCAAATTCTATCAAAGAAAAAGTCAGTGAAATCGTACCTACCTATCATCCTTATCAGGCATAAAGGGGAATGAACATGAAGTCAGAATTTTTAGGATTATTAAAAGATGCCCGTTTAGGCTTGAATTCAAAGGAAACAGAACTGGATTATCAAACTTTATATCAGCTTTCCAGCTTACATCAGGTCAGTGGTTTGATTTACAACCAGATTTATCAGTTTTCAAATTTTCCCATTGAAATCAAAAACATCTGGAAACAGGAAGCAATTAAATCCAATGTTAGCCAGACCATTAAAAGCGATCGTATTTTACAAGTTTATCAACAATTCTTAGATGCTGATTTAAAGGTTTTGGTTGTAAAAGGAATGATTCTTCGTTCATTATATCCAATTCCTGAAAATCGTCCTAGCAATGATGAGGATTTATATGTTGAGATGAAGGATTTTGAAGCAGTGAAAAAAATCTTTCTTGACAACCGCTTTTTAATTGTTTCACAGTCAGAAGATGTAACAACCTTTGCGGATCCCATCAGTCATGCCAGTGTTGAGCTTCATGTCAATTTGTTTTCAAAAGAAAGCAAAGCCTATGGAAACTATCAAAACAGCTTTGAACATGCCTTTGATGATCCCCTGGTTCATCAAATACAAAATGTTTTCGTATATTCATTAAATTGTGATTTACATTTCTTGTTTTTAGTCATGCATTTTGTGAAACATTTTCTTCATGGCGGTATCGGCATGAGACAGGTTGTGGATATCATCATGTATGCGGAAAAATATGGGGATCAGATCAATTGGGAAAAAATCTATGAAACTTTAGAAGAACTGCATGTTTTAAAACTGATTGAGAATGTCTTTCAAATGGCTATTGATCATTTGGCATTTGATACAAGTAAGATATGCTTGCCGCAAGATTTCAATATTGAAAAGTGGAATTATGAAGCTTTACTGGATGATATTTTGGATGCCGGTGTATTTGGACAATCTTCCATGGAAAGAGTTCATTCATCAACAATGACACTCAATGCTGTTCACAGCGGTAAAACCTCTGTTTTGAAAAGTGTTTTCCCAAGTTACACGGAAATGAAAAACAAATATGAGTATTTAAAACAATTTCCTTTCTTACTTCCATATGCGTGGCTTTGTCGAATATTCCACTATGTGTCTGACAAAAAACAAGGAAATCATCAGAAAACAATTGAAATGGGCAACCAGCGTATTGCCCTGTTAAAACAATATCAGGTAATTGACAAATAAGCGGACAAAACCGCTTTTTTTTAGATATAGAATTCATAAAAATGAAATGATATAATAGAACCATCTAAAAGACTAGAGGCAATTATGAGAGAAATAGATATACATGAATATATGAGTGCATTAATGGATATTATTCAACAGGGAAAAGATGTCAGCTTTCTGATCACCGGCAGTTCCATGTCACCTTTTCTCTGCCATAAAAGAGATACTATCATCATATCAAAGCCTGATCAACCTTTTCATTCCGGTGATATGGTATTTTATATCCGACCGAATGGTCAATATGTCATGCATCGTATTCATCATCTTGATCGTGAGGGAAATCTATATTTAATTGGTGATGCACAGACTGAAATTGAGGGACCTCTTCATCCTGATTGTGTCTTTGGGATCATTCATAAAGTCATCCGTAAGGGAAAGAGTTTAGATGCTCATGATTTCTGGTGGATCTTTTTTGAGAAAATCTGGATTCATATGATACCGCTGCGTCCTTTTTTTATCAAAATGGTTGCTATTTTCCATCATTAGAAACATGTTCTCACGAATGAAGAATATACTTAAATGATGAGGTGAAGTGTGAACAAAAAAAATGGCTTTGTTTTCACATTATGCATTTTTCTTGTAACTCTGATTGGAATTATCGAAGTTTACAGCGCTTCAGTCATGTGGGCAAAATTTAAATTTCAAGACTCTACTTATTTTGTAAAACGACAGATACTATTTGCTGTTATAGGAATGCTTGGTTATGTATTAGCCGGTAAAATACATTTGAAAAAGATTGAAAAATATCAATCTTTATTTTTTCTTATCTCATTGATTTCAATGATATTGGTTTTAATTCCCGGAATTGGTGTGGAAAGAAATGGTTCTCGAAGCTGGTTTAAAATTGCCAGTTTTTATATACAGCCTTCAGAGTTTTTAAAATTCGCGATGATTTTGACAAGTGCTCATTATTTGTCGAAAAAGAAAAGAATTGATTCTTTTTTTAAAGATTTAGGTCCCTTGCTTTTACTTGTGCTTGTGGGATTTGGTCTTATTATGATACAGCCGGATTTTGGCAGCGGAATTGTGATGCTGGCTTGTATTGTTGTCATGGTATTTGTTGCCGGTTGTCCTTTGACTTATTTTATTCGCGGAGGAATGTTGGCAATTGCTGCTTTGGTTCTTTTGATTGTGTCAGCGAGTTATCGCTTAGAAAGAATTACTTCTTTTATAGATCCCTGGAAAGATCCATTAGGAAGCGGTTTTCAAATGATACAGTCGCTGTATGCGATTGCACCGGGAGGATTACTTGGCAGAGGTTTTAATGCTTCTATTCAAAAGCGATTTTATCTTCCTGAACCGCAGACTGATTTTATATTTTCGATCTATGCTGAGGAATTTGGTTTATTAGGCGGTGTTTTACTGATCGTTTTGTATTTTTCCATTATTTATCATGGAATTATGATTTCAAAAAAAGCTTCTTCTTCTTTTGAAGGTTATGTTGGCGTTGGTATTATATCGTTATTTGCGATTCAGGTAGCCATTAATCTTGGAGTAGTTGTGGGGGTTTTACCCATAACCGGCATTACACTGCCGCTTTTTTCATATGGGGGAAGTTCACTTGTCGTAGTTTTGACGATGCTTGGATTTATTCGTGGATTTGATCATATGAATCATGATTGATTGGTTCTTTTTTCTAATAATTAAATTTATTGAATCCTTTCTTATTTTGATCATATTTATCATGTTTTTTTTATTGTGTTTATTTGAGTGTGAAGGAATTTGTTTTCTCAATTGAAATTTGAATTCAAAAACAAAATGAATCATGATATAATGTGAAACAGAGGTGTTTTTCATGAGAATACTTATCGCGACAGGAGGCACAGGCGGACATATTTATCCGGCACTTGCGTTAGCAGATGCAGCGATGAAAAGATGGAAAGACTGTGAAATTCTGTTTGTAGGAAATGCAGATCGTATGGAATCAAAAGAGATTCCTGCACATGGATATAGATTTATAGGATTGAATGCCAGCGGACTTGTCGGCAATGTGCTTGATAAAGCGAAGGCTATTGCTTTGATGGGAATAGCGTATGGCAAAGCATTAAAAATCGTCAGTCAATTTCAACCGGATATTGCGGTAGGTTTTGGCGGTTATGTATCAGCTCCGGTGATGCTGGCAGCTCATACAAAGGGTGTAAAAGTCATGATTCATGAACAGAATTCAATCGTGGGTACAGCAAATAAGCTTTGTATGAAAGTGGCGGATGCCATTGTCATCTGTTATGAAAAGTGTTTTGAAGAATGTGATGCCAGCAAAACACGTCTTTTGGGAAATCCCAGAGCGAGTGTCGTCAAGGAAAAACCATTTGATCAGAAGTATTATGACACATTGGGTTTAGATAAAAATAAACCGCTGATTCTGGTTGTGATGGGCAGCTTGGGATCTACCAGTGTCAATGAAGCCATGATTCAAGCTTTACCGAAAATTGACAAAAGCAATCAGATTCTTTTTGTCTGCGGTAAGGGAAATTATGAAAAGATCAGTGCAAAAATGCATCAGGATAATATCAGAGTTGTAGAATACGTGAATCAGACAGCTCTGCTTGAAAAGGTGGATTGTATTATTTGCCGTGCGGGAGCTACCACAGCGGCGGAGATTACAGCCTTTGGTATTCCGAGCATTTTGATTCCTTCTCCATATGTTGCCATGAATCATCAGTTTTACAATGCCAGTGTTCTGGTAGAGAAAAAATGTGCTTTCATGATTGAGGAAAAGGATCTGAATGCAGATACGCTGTTTGAAAAGGTATCACGTATTATGAAGAATACAAAACTGAAAGAAGAAATGAAAGAAAATGCCAGAAAAGCAGGCTTTGTGAATGCAGTGGATGACATGCTGGACTGGATGGAAGAATTGTGTGAGGAAAAGTAATGGAATATTTGAATGAATTAGAACAATTTGGTGATGTGTTAGTAAATGAACCGCTTTTACAGCATACAACCTTAAAGGTTGGCGGAAAAGCCAAGTATTTTGTTTATCCGAAAAATGAAGTGCATTTGATGAGCTTATTGAATTTTATCAAAGAAAATGAATTGGATTATAAAATTATCGGGAAGGGCAGTAACCTGTTGGCAAGTGATGATGATTATGATGGCGTTGTGATTTGCCTGGATCGTTATTTTGATGAAGTGGTGTTTGAAAAAAACTATGTCAGTGCCTATGCCGGAGGCAGTATTATTTATTTGGCTTATGAGGCTATGAAAAGAGGTCTTAGCGGATTGGAATTTGCCAGTGGTATTCCGGGTACGATCGGCGGTGCTGTTTATATGAATGCCGGCGCTTATAAATGTGAAATCAAAGATATATTAGATGCTGTATGGGTCTGGATGAAAGCTGATGAATGTGAATTTGCCTATCGTACCAGTATTTTTAAAAAACATCCAGATTGGATCATATTAGCGGTTCGTTTTCATCTAACTGAAAAAGATCCTCAGGAAATCAAAGATATCATGGATTCAAGAAGAGCTCGCCGAATGGCTTCACAGCCTTTGGATAAGCCTTCAGCCGGAAGTGTATTTAAGAATCCTGATGATCATCCTGCCTGGCATTATATTGAAGAGAGTGGTTTGAGAGGAAAAAGAATCAATGGCGCTATGGTTTCTTGTAAACATGCCAATTTTATTGTAAATGAGGATCATGCGAAAGCTCAGGACATTCTTGATTTGATTGAATTAATTCAGTGTACAGTAAAAGAAAAATTCGGTATTGAACTGAAAACCGAAGTGGAGTGTTTCAATTGGAAGAAGAATTCGTAAGCATTGAAGAGAAACTGCTCTCAAACGCTCAAAAGAAAAAAAGAAAGAAAAGAAATCGAAAGATTGTGAAAACAGTCTTTCTGTTATGTTTTCTTTGCCTGCTTGTTTTTTATATGATGAGTGACATGTCAAAAGTAAAGTCTCTGACTGTTTTGAATAATACCTATTATTCAGATGAACAGATTCTTGAAAAAGCAGGATTAAGCTATCAGTCTAATTATTTTTTGACTTTTCGTTTCTGGGTTGATTATCAGTTAAAAAAAGAACCTTTGATTAAAAATGCTCATATGCACAAAGATTTGCAACAAGGTTTTGTGATTACTGTCGAAGAAGAAAAAGTGATTGGTTATCTGCAAGATCAGCCTCAAAGTGTGCTCATACAGGGAAAAGGTGTCCAAAGTGTAAGTGATGTACGGTTTGAAAGCATGCCTCGTATTGGTTTGTTTCGTGATGATCAGCTGGCTTCCTTAGAAGAGGCTTTTAAAAATGTGGATGCAGATGTGCTTTCTTTAATCAGTGAGATTCTGCCTCATTCTGAAAGCTATGATGCCAATATGGTCATGCTGATCATGAATGATGGAAATCGTGTGAGTGCCAGCTATGAAGGGGTGGAACTGATCAATCAGTATAAGAAGATTCTGCCTCAGCTGAAAGGTACCCATGTCTGTTTGTTTATGGATGCGATCAGCGGCAATATTATCAAGCAATCCATTGACTGTACCAAGACAGAAAATGCAGAAATTCACGAGTAAAATTGCCTTTAGCGAATAAATGGTTTATAATAAGATAGATCACGGAGGAATTATTATGTCAATTTCAAAAAGTACTCAGTACGGGAATATCAATATTTCGATTGACGCAATTGCTAATTTAGCCGGCGGAGTAGTAAGCGAATGCTACGGTGTTGTGGGTATGGCAAGTCAGAAGGTTTTTCAGGATGGTTTAGCTGAAATCCTGAAAAAAGAAAACTATTCAAAAGGTGTCATCGTAAAGGAAAATGAAGGAAAACTTGATTTAGATCTATATATTATTGTCAGTCATGGAGTAAAAATCAGTGAGGTTGTCCATGAAGTACAAAAGAAAGTTAAATATGTGTTAGAAAAATCATTGGAACTTGAATTTGGTAATATCAACATCTTTGTTCAAGGTGTCAAAATGATCAAGTAGGTGGCGTATGACTAGAATTGATGCGAGTTTATTTAAAACAATGATTGAAAACGGAGCAATCAATCTGAGTAATCATTATACAGATATTGATGCTCTGAATGTTTTTCCGGTTCCGGATGGAGATACCGGAACAAATATGTCGATGACTTTTTCAGCCGGTGTGAAAGATGCCTTAGCTTGTTCATCAAATCGCGTGGATGAAATTGCCAAACGATTAAGCAAGGGCTTGTTAATGGGGGCCAGAGGGAACTCAGGTGTCATCCTTTCTCAGATTTTCAGAGGGCTGTATCAGTCATTGGATGGTAAAGAAGATATTGACGCTATGGATTTGGCCAATGCGTTTGTAAATGGTTCACGAGTAGCTTATAAAGCTGTTATGCGTCCGGTTGAGGGAACGATTTTAACGGTGATTCGTGAAGCAGCGGATTATACGATGGCCTATGTCAATGGTAAAGAAGAAGTTACACCTTTGGAAGTCATTGAATATCTTGTCAAAGAAGCTGATGAATCATTAAAAAGAACACCTGAACTGCTTCCTGTCTTAAAGGAAGTTGGCGTTGTGGACAGTGGCGGAGCTGGTCTTTTATGTGTGCTTCAGGGCTTTGAAATGGCCTTAAAAGGTGAAATACTGGTTAAGAGCGAAGCAGAAAGCGGGAGTGGTGCTCAGGTAAGTGTTGAAAGTGAAGAATTTGGATATTGTACTGAATTTATTATTCAGTTAAGTGAATCCGGCATGAAAACATTTAAAGAAGATGCCCTGAAAGATTCCTTGTCACGTATTGGAAACTCTTTAGTTGTTGTTCAGGATGAGGATATCGTCAAGGTGCATGTTCATACGCTGACTCCTGGTGATGCATTAAATCTTGGACAGCGGTATGGTGAATTCTTGAAATTAAAAATCGAGAATATGTCCGTTCAGCATGAAAACATCGTGGTGAATGCCAAAAATGAATTCAAAGATCATCCTGAAAAGGAATATGCCGTAATTGCGGTTGCAGCCGGAGATGGATTAAGCGAAACTTTTAAAGAACTGCGTGCTGATATCGTAATCAGCGGCGGTCAGACGATGAATCCTTCAACTGAAGACTTTGTAGCTGCCATTAATCAGTGCAATGCTGCCCATGTATTTGTTTTGCCGAATAATTCAAATATTATTTTGGCTGCTCAGCAGGCAGAAAGCATCTGTGATGCTGATCAGGTAGAAGTGATTGTCTTACCGACAAAATCAATTCCACAGGGGTATGCTGCTTTAATTAACTTTAATCCTGAAGTGGATGCTGAAACAAATCGTGAGAATATGATGGCTGCTGTGGAACATGTTCAAACCGGACAGGTGACATTTGCCATTAAAGATACGACCTATGAAGGAATGGAAATCAAAGCCAATGATTTTATGGGAATTCATGAAAAAGCCATTACCGTTTCACTTCCTGACAAACTGGAAACTACCAAAGTATTGCTTTCTCAGATGATTGATGAGGAAAGCGAACTGATTACCTTGTTTGTCGGTGAAGATGTCAGTGATGCTGAAGTAAGTGTGATTGAAGATTATGTGGATGCCACATTCCCTCATGTTGAACTTGAAGTAGTGGATGGCGGTCAGCCAGTTTACTCTTTTATTATCAGTGTTGAATAAACAAGATGGCTAAAGCCATCTTGTTTTGATATAGTGGATCAGATGATCCTTTTGATTCCGTTTAAGATCATGCAGGACATAATCAATGCAATCCGCTAATACGGTTTTGATTTGATTTTTGCTGATGCCTAAATGCTGACAGTCATAGCCGTTTACAGCTAATTGAGTGAAAAAATCATGCTTAGACACCATATGATCCAAAAGATCGGTATCCAGATGCTGTATAAGAAGACTTTTTTTCACCAGATCAGTTTGATTGTTACAAGAAAATAACAGTTTTCTAAGAGTATAAGGATCATTCGTCAGTTTTGTGTTTTTTGTTTGTACAAGAAAAGAAACTCGTTGAATCAGTTTTTTTGAACAATGCCAGCTTTTCATGATTTTATGTACCTGTGCTTCATTTTGAAATAAACATGACAAACGACATTCTAAATCCAAAAGCTGCGGAATCATTTCATTCGCTTTTGAATCATACACAAGTCCAAAATATTCTAAAAGAGAATAGCTTTCTAATAACTCAAGGGCATTGGGATAGGGACATTCCAGCATCTTGAAAAGCTCTTCCACTTTACGTTCGATGGAAATAAACTTTAGAAGATGGGCCTGTTTTAAAATGGCCTGATGGGTTTCTTTTTCAATTTGAAATTGCAGCTGATGAGCCAAGCGAACAGCTCGCATGATTCGAAGAGCATCTTCTTGAAAGCGCTGCATGGGATCACCAACACAGCGTATGAGATGATCGTTGAGATCGGATAAGCCGTGTTGTTCATCGATCAGATTCATTTTTTCATCACAAGCAAGAGCGTTGATGGTAAAATCACGTCGTTTCAAATCTTCTTTGAGTGAATTTGTAAAGGAAATCACAGGATGGCGATGATCGGAATAATACTGATCAATTCGAAAGGTTGTGATTTCAACATGGTGATGATGATGGATGATGGTTAATGTGCCATGCTTGATACCGGTAGGAATGATTTTATAGTTGGCTAGACACGCTTTCATTTCATTTGCGGTGGCACTAGTT
>CAMEIZ010000016.1 GCA_945919165.1 uncultured Traorella sp. | reverse complement strand
AAGCATAACCAGAGTCATGCTGGATCCTGTAATCGGAAGCTTGCTACCTACTTTATTGACGACTGTTAAATTAGCCGCTCCGTCTACTTGACTGGTTGTTAATTGAAAGTCATTATTTTCAAATAAACCATTATAGAAACTTTTAATATGAGCAGTTGCATTAAGAGAAATCAAAGTTTTATCCGTAGCTCCATCACCTGCTGCATAATGATCTCTGTCAGAAGTAAAGACAGGAGTCAGCGTTAATTCAATTGGATCCAATAATTGACGATATCCTTCTGGAGCGTCTGTTTCTTTGAGCCAGTATGTTCCCTGATCCAGTCCATAAATCACAAATTTTCCTTGAGCATCTGAAACCATTTCAACAGCTTCACTCGGCTGACTTCCGCCAATATGATCATCACCGCCCAAACTATCACGATTCATGACATTATAGCCTTCACCATGAGGGTTTGGTTTTACATAAACTTCCTGAGTGCAGTTTTTATCAGAATATAAGCGGAATTTGGCATTTGAAAGAAGTTTATCGTGATCATTTGTTTTGGTAACATTGAGTTTATAGGTGAAACAAACAACACTGTCCCATGGCGTTTCACCAGTTTCACCTTGGCCATCTGAATCAGGATTATTGGAGAATTCAAGTTTAACAGCATTTTCAAAACCCGGACGTCCTGTATCTAAAGCTGCTTCATCATTTAAAACAGCTTCATAGTTTAAAATGATGGACTGACCGTAGATGTTTTCATGCTGATCATTCATGCCTTCAGAAAATTCACGGTCAACAATAGCCTTTAAATCTGCAATTTCAATTTTAAAAGTATCTTCACCAACATTTTCTGTTATCAAAAATTCATTTGGTTTCAATTTATAGGTTTTTTTATCATTTTCAATCTGGATAGAAACAGAATCTGCATAAAATGTCAAAGCTGAATCCATTTTATCATGAAAGGCAAAATAATAGGTGTGATAGCCATTCATATTTGGCACATAGCTTTCATATTTATAAGGTACTTTTTGCCCAATTTCAACATCAGCAATGTCATTCCAACCAATACTATTATCATCTTCATTGATTTTTTTGATGATAAATGGATAATCGGATTTAATATTGATTTGAGCATTTGGATTTGCGGTATCAACCATACACAAACTGGAAGCAGAAAAAGTTTTTTCTGAATCTGTAACTTCATCAATAATGTAATAGCCATAATCTAATCCCGATAAAGTAACACGGTTATTTTCATCAGTTTCACTTATATATACAGACATACCAGTCATCTTCATGCTGACCATGGTATCACGCAATTCTTCTATAAAATAACGAAAATCTGAATATCTTCCTTCTAATTCCAATGAAGAAGAAGCACCTTCAGTTTGATGAGAGTTTAATGACTGAATATAGTCAATAACTTCATATTCACTCACATCTGACGCATTTTTATTAATCTTTTGGCCAACGACTTGCTGTAAAGCAGCCTTATAGTCATCATTAAAGGTATAGTTGATACTTTCCATATCGAGAGCATTTTCTGCATGAAACAGTTTATATATATGAAATTTTTTTCCGATTAATGACTGACTTTCATTATTTGGTATGATGGTGATCGACGATTTCCCATTTCCCATGTCAGCAATACCACCAGGAGTTGAATATGATTCCGCGGCATATATGTTGGTAAATAAAGGACTGACTCTCCAAGCAATACCACTTGTCATCATCGATAAAGTCATGAAAGAGATAGCACTCATTTTAAAGAATTGTTTGTTTTTCATTTTTTTCCTCCTAAACATTTTTTTGTTTGATAAAGGCAGATGCCATTAAAAAGCTTCCACTCATCATCAAAAGAATCATCATTTGACTGCCGGTATGAGGCAGTTGAACTGCATTTGAATTGATCACACTGATTTCAATTACTCGATTAGCCGGTGTACCGCTTATGTGGACAGCGTCATTTGAATCACTTTGATCGATCGAATACAAAATTCCATCAATGGTTACGTTAAAAACATTTTTAACAGGTATCGATTCGACATAAAGTTCAAAGACATGGACTTGTCCATTTTTATCCAAAGGAATTTGGTAGCCTTCAGGGGCTTTGGTTTCCTTGAAATAATAGGTCGTGCGATCTTTTAGCTGGCGAAACTGAAGAACGCCGTTTACACTGACTTGTTCACTCAATTGATGTGTACATTCTTTATCGGAATAAAGCGTAAATTGTGCACCATCTAAGAGCTTGGAAAATTGATTGATTTTGGTAATCTTAAGTGAAAAGCTGGTTGGTTCATCACTGACAATGATGGTTGTTTGATGATCATCATAAGTAATTCCCGTATTTGTGAAATCGGTTTGCATGTCAATGGTTCCATCAGCCAGCACTTCGAATTTTATCAAAGTTAGATTACGTGTATAACCTGCTGCTGCTTTCATTTCTCTGATCTCATGAATACCAGCTGATAAACCAATCAGCCTGCATTCACCGTTTTGATCGGTGGTCAAAATTTCGCTTGTCTGATCTGGTTTTACATGTAGAAATACAGTATTTGGAATCAACAGATTGGTATCTTTTTGAATCTTTTTTATCCGTAATTGAATGATTTTTTCAAAAACATTCAGATTGACAGAAATATGATCTTTTGTTGGATCAAAAGACAATGTTATAGGATACGTATTTGTATCAAGCTGATAGCCTTCCGGAGCAGAGATTTCCTTCACATAATAATTTCCCAATGGTAGATTTGTCCAGGCGGCCATCGAACCATTTGCCCTTGTCGTCCGTTGCCCAACCAATTGATCTTTTACATAATACGTATCATTACTGAAAGGATTCACTATGGTTTGAGCGGCATATAAACCATAAACCGCACCTGCTAATGTCGTATCACCCTGAGGATCTGAGCCCGTTTCCGCATCCATTTTTCTTAAAGTGATTGTGCCTTTCTGATAGTGATTGGTTTGAGTAAAAGATACGGTCTCATTAGGTTTGATTTCAATTTGTTGAATCGTTGGATTTAATAAAAGCGGAGCAGGAACCTGAGTTTCCTGAATATAAACTGTTTTTGGCAGCAAATCCAAAATCGTAACTGACCCGTCAATACCCGTTGTATAAGTTCCAATGGGATCTGACATATCAGAATTGTAGCTGATTTTAAAAGATGTTTGCGGTATTTTGATCTTGTTAATATCCTGCTTTGTAATTTGTAAGTGACCGGTTTTATTTACAGTAATATTGAGAAAAGCAGAAGGCGGATTGGCAATTTTTACAGTTGAAACAGATTGTGAACTATCCGTTTTTACCGCAAATAATTGACCTAATGCACTTGAATCAAGACTTCTGACAAGTGAAATGACAGAGCTGTCTTTAGCCTTTTGACTGGCAGTAATGATGACTTGGTTTCCATTCTTTTTAACATTTAATCCATCAGTAGATGCTATACTGTAATGTTGTAGCACTCCATTTGTATCAGTTAAAGTGATAGATTCACCAACATTTAATGAATAAGTATTTGCATGAAAAGAGGGCTTTGTCTCCATGCTGTTGACATTAGCCATTACTTGATCCTGCCAGGCTTTTTGACTTTCTCTGGATGGATAGGAGTCACTTACATAGAAGTAATAATCATTACCGGCTTTTGTGCCAATTGTCTCCCAGATAAGATTCTGTGTAAGAACATAGTTATCATAAGTCGGCTGGATACGATAACCAAAATAAGCGATATAACTTAGCTTTTTACCCAATTCCTCTGAATAGCCAATTTCAGGAAATGTATATTCCTGATTTGCTCCCACATAAGCCATCTTTCCAGGTTCAATACACCAGCTGACTTCATTATCAATTGTGATATATCCAGGAAGCCCTGTTCCTTTTAGACGATGCCAATTCTGGATACCTGCAGGGAAAGTAACATTTACTTGATGTGTTTGAGCATGAATGGGCATTGTAACACTCACCAAGAAGATCCATGCAGTTATCAAAGACAGACAAGAAGATCTGATTATCTTATGCAGAAAGAATGAATATTTCTTGATGTTCATTTTTTCACCTCCATTATTTATTTATGCAATAAAAACCAAAAAAGGAAAAAAAGGTATAAAAAAAATGAATCAAATGAAGACTTTCTTCATTTGATTCACAACTTATATCATCATTCAGACAAAATGTCTTTTGGTTTAGATTTTACAAGATAAATAAGCGGAAAAGAAGCTGAAAGAGTAAATACAGATAAACTTAACACTTCATAGACTATAAGAAAAGAAGAATCAAAAGACAGACTATAATTATTCAAAATTGTATCCCGACTGATTTGTTCAGGATTCAACAATTCATCCGTTTGAGTAATTGTTTGAATATTTGGATCTATCAGAAAATCCATAAGCTCTTCAGACAAAGAGTTGGAAATTTGTTTTCCAGCCAGCAAAGATAAATTGAAGCTCAATAACATAATGAACAAAATCTCATGAATAAATTGAAAAATAATTCTGTTCTTCTTTTCACCAACAGCCATATAGACACCAATTTCATGTTTTCTCAAACGAATGAACATGGTAGTAATCAAACTTAAAATAAGAATAGAAGAAATAAAAGCACTGCTTACTAAAAATTTGCTCATAAATGACATATTTTCAATAATACCCGCAATTGCATCATAAATATCACTGGCAGAAGAAAAAACATAATTCTTATTCTTCAGTAAAAGAGTTGCCCTCTCATGAAAAGCCTCCAGATAATCAATATTTTTTAATCGGATAATAGGTGATGAAATACTGATTTGAGGAATGTCATAATGATCACCATGACTGATGGCATCTGAAAAAGATAACCAGGCTTCATTTAAACTTAAACTGATATGTTCAATTGTTTGATTAGGCATGATCACACAATCACTGAGGTTCATGTCTTGAGGAAGTTGATTGATTTGTTTAAATTTACCTATGACTTTTACTTGATATTCTAAAATGATCTGCTGATCTTTTTTGTAGTAAAGCTGAATCTGATCACCAATTTGAATAGCCTGATTATCGTTTCTTTTATAGTTTTCAGGAAGCAAAATGACATTGGCTCCTGTATTGATTTCTTCTTCAGTAAAACCACGTCCATCTGTAATTTCCATTTTATACTCCTGAACCTCAATTGGCATCGAATAATTCGTTCCATAACAGATGAGAGGCACAGCTTTTTTATTCATTGCTTCATAATCTTGATAGCTCATTGTTGAATCATCATAAATCGAAGGTGAAGCAAATCCTGTTAATGAATAATGAATGTTTGCGTATTCAACAGCCGGATTCTGAGCTAGTTTCTCTAAAATCATTGTATATTCATCAAAATATTTATCGTAAGTATCTGCATAAGGTTCATCGAAATTATAGTAAGAATGAACGGTTGCGACTGGTCCAAGCTTGTTTTTTATTTCGGCTTTTATTTGTTCATTGGATAAATAAAGTGCTAGAGTTGAGGATAAAAAACTGCCGATGATAAAAGTTGTCAGAAATAAAATACCGGTTTTTATTTTATTGCGAGTGATACTGAGCCAGGAACGCTTGAACCATTTCATGATGTCACCTCAAAGTTTTGAGTATCCGTATTTAGTTTTAAAACTACATCACTTTCAGCAGCAATCTTTTCAGAATGAGTAACCATGATGACACATTTGTTTTGTTCATGTGCCAGCTTTTTAAAAATATCAATGATCATTTCACTGGTCTTTCCATCTAGATTTCCTGTAGGCTCATCAGCTATAATCACATCCACATTGGTTGAAATCGCTCTGGCAATCGCTACACGCTGCTGTTCTCCGCCACTTAAGCGATTGATTCTTCTTTTTGCCTTATTTTCATCAATACCAACGCTTTCCAAAATTCTTAAAGCCTGTGCTTTCATATCCTTTTCCATTTCATTATCGGTAATCGACATTGCCACCATGACATTTTCCAGACTGTTCATATATGGAATCAAATTATAGCTCTGAAAAACAATTCCAATATCATCTCGACGATATTTTTCATACCCGATTTTTTCAATGGCTTCACCATTAAAAAGGATTTCACCTCTTTCAGGTTTATCTAATGCCGCAATTAAGGATAAAAAGGTTGTCTTTCCTGATCCGCTGGCACCTAAAATCGTGTAAAATTTTCCTTTATCAAAGGATACATTGACTTCATTAAGAATTATTTTACGCTGATCTCCATCCGGATAAGTAAAATATAAATTTTTTGTTTCTAAAATATTCATAGATCCTCCATTAAGACTTTTCTTGGGATAATATTCACAAAATAACAGCAAGGCAGAGTGGCTGAAAACAGTATAATGATAAAACAAATACCCATCATGAAAAGTACAGTATCCTGTTCAATCGAATAATCATACATTTCAATCAATTTTTCCAAATCAATTCCTTCTGGATTTAATTCATTTGCACCAGATTTAGCATCCTCCTGAATCTGTACTTCGAGCATTTTATTAGAAATGACTTCACCCAATTTACTTCCGCTGCCAATTGACAGCAAAATCGCAAGCATTCCAACAGTGATGATTTCCAGTAATACCTGAACGATAATGTTGAACTTTCTTTCACCTAAAGCCAGATAAATGCCAATTTCATGTTTTCTTTCCTCAAGAAAAAGAATAACCAATAAAGAAATAATCGTAATTAAGGCAATTGTACAGATCATAAATTGCTTATCTGCTAAAGAGCGGATTGCCATAATAGGTCTTTGTACTTTTTTAAATTCCGCATCAGAATGGAAAATTTGAAGTCTTGTACTTTGACATAAAGTTTCAGCACGCTGAAGGAATTCCTCCATTTTATTATCAGAAGCAAGTCTGAAAGTGAGCTGAACAGGAGAATACTTAATTGGATTATTTTGTGTGTTCAGTTCATTTTGAATATCATATTGCTTTGTTACTGCCTTATACGGCATAAAACTCTTAAAATAAAGAGGATATTTATTCTCATCACTTAATTTGTCACTGATATCAAAAAGACCAATGATTTCAACCGGATATTCTACTTTTTTTCCATCATAGGATATAATCGAAAATGGTATGATATCTCCAACTTGAAAATTACTTATATCATTTTCAAAGAAATTTCCTCTTCCTAAATCTTTTGCTAAAACAGCAACTGGAGATCCATTCTTTAATTCCTCTTCAGTGAAACTTCTGCCCTCTGTAATTTCAATGCTATTTTCATGTAATTCAAAAAAATCACTGTTAGCCACTCCAAAAAAATAGTAGCAGGAATTATTAGGCTTATTTAAGCAGATATTTCTCCCATCTACCTCAAGAGAAGAATACAGAGGATGGTACTCAGAAACCAAAGTTTCATAAATTGACAATCTATTATAATAATCAGCAGCTACTGCTTCCTTATCATATAAATCAAGACGGTCATCAATACTAACATCTTTATCACTGAGAATGACAGTTGATTTAATTCGATTCTTAAATAAAGCTTCCATATTCATAGAAGATGAGTGAATAACAAGAGCACTCATAAATAAATTTCCAACAATAAAAACAGTGATAAACAACAATAACACTTTCGATTTATGAGTGTATAAATATTTAAAGGCTCGTTTCCATTGTTTCATACACAACTCCTTATTCTGTAGCAATTATTTCCAAATATAATAGTCAGTTTAATTCCCTGTAGAGAAAATCTTTACAGGAAACAAATAGAATTGATTTTAATATATTTTTCATAGAAGTATTTTTTATATAATAATTATAATATAAAAAAATTAGATGTCAATAAAATTTATAAAATAATAATTTGAATAAAATAGTTATAATATGAATCAATAAAAATTAATGTATATTCCATTGAAAAGAGTTAATTAATAACATTCTGAAAATCTGCATGAAATAAGTGAAATTAATGGATAATAATGAAGATTTTCCAATAACTGTAAGAGTGCGTGAAAGTTTTAGCTTGAAACTGACATATAATACGATCAATGAAAGAATACAAAAGGTACCAAAGTGATACATCTTTAGTATTTGTAACAATATAAAGGCTTTTATCATAATTCTGTAGAAGCTAATTTACTAGTTATTGCTTTATGAATTGGATAAATTACTGATAAAACAAACCAGAGGATAATTATGAGAAATAAAAGAAACAATACCCTTTTTTCGAAAAAGAGAGAAATTGAAAAAAATTTATTTACAAATAGACTGAGCAATGAAAATAGTAATAATGAACCTGTTAACGATACACCGAATAAGAATAAATAATGAGAAATCAAAATTGTATAAATTCTTTTCTTTGAAACATGAAATAATCTCAAATATGTAATCTCTCTTTTACGAATCATAAGCTGAAGCTGAACTATTTTGTTCATGAAAAACACGGAGATAATCATAAATATGATTACATTAGTAAAAATAATTTGAGTCGTAAATTCTATGCCGATTATATCGTCTAACAGGTACTCCTGATAATAGTTTAAATTATGCATATATATCATATTTTCAACTAAATCTGGATATTGAAGAAGGTCTTTAATGGAAACATTTTTTCTAGAAGAACTCTGTAAATTACCAAAAGTTTTTAATAAATCATAATGAACAAATATTTCACTTTGATTTTCTGAGTATTCAAAATATGGATTTGTATTATACAGACTATAATGAGCATTTACTTGATTTTGAATGATTCCCGATATTATAAATTCCATATTTAATTCTTGAATATAAATCTTTTCCCCGATAATATCTGTAATGTCTTTTACTTGATAAAAATATGAATTAATAAGATTTCTATTTACCAGGATTTCTTTGCTGCTCTCAGGAAACTTTCCAAATTCAAGATTGCTTTTTATTTTAAAATATGAATCCTGAAATTCATAATACGGGTAAATGATGGCATTTTCCAAGTCGAAATTATAATTTTCATAAATTTTTAGATGTAATCCTTGGCGTTGTAAAATTTCAATTTCATAATCAGATAATGAAGCTACATGAAGTGGAATATCTTTGGACTTAAAAGTAATAAAATCGTTTTTCAAATTAAAGAAGAGCCCTATTGAAAGAAATGATATGAAACACAAAATAAAAATAAAAATGCTAAATCCCAAATAATTCCATTTACTGTTTTTTATTTTTTTAAAACTATAAGAAGTATCATTGAAATCAGTTTTTACTTGTATTTCAAAATGATTCAATATCGCAATAGGTCTCTCAACTTTTTTTACGCTGATATGTGCGTCGTTAAGATATAATATTTCATCTGCAATATCGTCAAAGCAGTCTTCATGAGTAGAAATAATGATTGTGTGATGATCATTTCGAATTTGGTTAAAAATATCTGCGACTCTTACCGAATTTTCATGATCTAAGGAAGCTGTTGGTTCATCTGCAATGATTAAATCTGGGTTAACTAATAAAGCTCTGGCAATAGCGATTCTTTGCCTTTCTCCAACACTGACATATTCTGGCTTTTTATAGTAAAGATCTTGAATTTCAAGCATTTTTGATATTAAATCAATTTCATTTTTATCCGAATTAACTAGCATTAAATTATCCAAAATATTTAAATGGGAGAATAGTAGACTTTTTTGAAAAATATACGATGTTGTTTTACTGTCATTTTTATATTCACCAAAAAATTGTGTATCTAATCCACTAATAATATTGAGTAAAGTAGTTTTACCAGATCCGCTAATTCCTTTAATTACATATATTTTTCCTTTTTCAAATACAAGATTTACATTCTCAAAAATTAATCTATCATATTCTTTTTTTATGTTATTTAGAATTATCATAATAGATCACTCTTTTCTTTTAATAGTTCAAACCAAGTTTTTAATTTAATTTTATGTAAATTTATTGGTATGAAGATTAAACTTACTATTACGATATATGAAAATAAAGTTATAATAGACTTAAATGAAAAAGTCAGAATTTCATAATCACATAATCCAATTTGTTGATTGATAAAACTAATAACGAATGAAACTATATAAGTTATAAAAATCGAAATTAAAAAGCTAGAAATAATTCTCATTAAATAACTTATAAAATAAGCGAATTTAATTGCTATCAATTCAAATCCGTATAATAAATAAATTGATATAATTTACGAATTGTATGATAAATATATCCAGTTCGTGAATAAATAAAAGCCAATTAAAATGCTTACTAATAAAAATGTGATTGGGATTATGTATGAAGATATTCTTTCCAGATGAAGAAAAGTATCTAGCTTGTATTCAATTGGATCTTTTACATACACATCAGATCCATAGCTGTTTTTTCCAAATTCATTTAAAAAATCAATCAAGGAAGTTGTATTGTCGAAATAAAGATCATATACACTATAATGATAAACAGATTTTTCAAGATCACTTAATAGATGATCATTACGGAAAAGCATAGAATAAGTTGAATTAAAATAGATTAGTTCATCAGCTAATTCTCTTTGAATAATCCCTGAACTTAAATAGTCAAGAGTTTGATCATCAAATTTATGAAGCACACCCACAATCATAAATTGCTGTATACCAAAAGAAGTTTCTATATTTATGATTTGACCAACTGCATTAATTGGATTTTGAAAATTCCTGCTGGCATAATCATATCCTACTAAGACGGAATATGTGTCAGAAAAATATGTTCCTGCGTAAAGCGAAAGATCACAGAATAAATCATCTTTCTTATATGGAAGAGTTCCATATGAAGCAGTTTTCAAAATGTTTTCATTGACATCAACAAAACCATTTTCGATATCATCAATAGTCAGTTTTTCACCAGTAAAAGAAGATATATTATCTTTGTAGGAGTAAACAGAACTAATAATTCCATCAAGATTTATTAATTCATCCAGATTCAGTTCAGCATTCGAATTTACATATAATTTTAAATAGTTAAGATTTGTGTTGTTTATTAAATAATTACGTATTTTCATTTCAGGTTCAACCACTGAAAACAAGAGTATAGAACAGATTGTGAAAAAAACGATAATAGTAAACTGTAAAGGATAATGATTTTTTAATATACTAATGAATAATTTTAAGTAATTGCTTGGTTGACTATGGGATTGATACATATCTTCGTTTTCAAATCTTTGGGTTGATGGAGTTATTATTTGATCATTATTTAATTTTGTGAAATCTATTATTTCATCACAGTATTCTTTTGCTTTAGAATCATGAGAAACGAAAATGATGCAAACATTTTTACTTAAATCATGTAAACACTCAAATATACTGATGCTTTGTTGTTTATCAAGATTTGAGGTAGGTTCATCAAGTAAAAAAACTTTTTTATTCTGTAACAAACCAATGATTAAGCTGAGTCTTTGTCTTTCTCCTCCACTTAATTCTTTTGGATATTTATAATATAGATGGTTAATGTTGAAATATTCTAGCCAAAACATAATTTTTTGATTATCATTCGAACATAATTGTAAATTTTCACGGACTGTTAAGTAATCCAGAAAATATGATGTTTGAGTGAAATATGAAAAATCTTTCAAAGTTTCATTCAAATTATGATGAAAAAGTTGTCCTGAATAAAAATACTCTCCCGAATCTATTTCCTGCTGTCCCATTAATATATTCAGCAAAGTTGTTTTGCCACTACCACTTGGCCCATATAATAAATATAAACCGGTATGATGAAAACAATAAGAAAAATTAGAGAAAATAACCTGATCACCAAATTTCAGATTAATCGAGCAAAGATTCATCAACTGTGTCATAAATTTTTTGTAAAGCTTCCTTAATTGCTTCAATGTTCACATAATCAAATTTCAGTTTCATATTTTTGAGAGTTAAATCCTGAGATTCTAGAATGTAGTTTTCGATTTTTTCAGTTTCTTCAATCATCAAAGATTCCAGCTCAGATAGTTCATCTTTATTTGATAAATATTCATCATCAATTATAATTTCAAGCTGAATATCTGTAATATAGCCGTAAACTCCATAACTTCCGGCTTGCCAAATTATGTTGTTTTCATCACTCACTTGTTTGATTTTACATATGTCTCCAAGATATTGTCCAAATTTTTTAGGATCTTGCATCAGTGTTTTGTTATACAAATATACAAGATTTTCCTTATCAAAATATTTTAAATCAAGATCATCTAACTGATCAATTGAAATAGGCTGATCAAATTTTTTTTCCTGAAAATAGTCTGTAATTAAATTGACTTCTAAGACCCTGGTTTGATCATGAATAAGACTAATCAACATAGGATATGCTTGATCTACTTCTTCTTTATTTTGATCGTAGACGGGAATATAACAGTTGTCTAATCTAGGATATTTCAAATTATAGCCATCGAAATAGATCAGTGTATGTTCATCATTGATTTCAAATTTATAATTATTTTTATTACCTTTCTGGTATTCTTTTTCTGCTTCAATTATGAAACCTTCTCGCCATCCTCCTTCTTGTTCTTCATAATAAGCTATATCAATAAAGCCTATTTCATCATCTTGGGCAACAGTACAGGAAACTAACAAAATAGATAAAAATAATAATAACAGTTTTTTCATATATCCTCCTTATATTTTTTAAGTGAATGTTAAGTTAACTATTAAAATTAGACGATCATTATCATAATCAAAAATTTAATAAACATGAAACATGCAATATATGACATTATTGAAAATTTAAATATAGAATATTTCACAAATAAAAAATTAGTTAGAGAAACAGCTATAATTTCAGGTATATAGCTTAATATACTGATTTCATTGTGAAAAATTAGATCACACAAGATGTTAATTATAATTGAAATTAAGCAAAAGTGTATAATTCTTTTATAGTAAACCAAATGAATATTCTTAATTTTCATACGAATTACTGCTAATTCAATAATATCTTGAAGAAAGAAAATAAAATTGTAGGATACTAGACACATGATTATATTTAATAGAATAATTGTCATTAAATCGAATAATTGGTAAGATATGTAATAACGGATTAGTGAATAATGAGAATAATCGAAATTAGAAAAAATAAAAAGTGACAGGTTAATGAATAAAAGACTTATATATAGCTTTCTATACTCCTTCTTCATATAAACTACCATCTTTCATGATATATATTTTTGTATAATTTAGGTCATCTAATATGTCATGTGATGCGATAATAACACTTTTATTTTGATTAATTAATTCATTTACAATTTTTGAAAATTCTTTAACACTTTCTTCATCTAATCCTCTTGTTGGTTCATCAAATAATATTAAATTTTGATTTTCCATAATAGCTTGAATGATCCCCACTTTTTGACGCATACCTACTGAATATGTTTTTAAAGCACTTCTATTTGAATAATCAAGATTTAAACGCTCACATAACTCTTTCACTTTTTGTTCATCAAAGTGATTTATCAAATTTGACAAGTATTTCAGGTTATATTCAAGATTCTCTCTTTCTAAAAATCCAGGGTTTTCTATTAAGGCCCCAATTCTAACATCTTGATCAAAAGTAATATGGCCTTCATTAGGTTCTAAAATATCACAAATGATTTTGAATAAGGTGGACTTGCCACTGCCATTATAACCCTTTATATGAATTAGTTCGGCTTTGTTTACTTTTAAATTTAAGTTTATTAATACAGAATTCGGTCCAAATGATTTGTATAAATTATTGATTATTAACATAATGCACCCCCACAAATTTAAAAAACAGGAAATATGATTGGAACCGCAACATAATGAAAAATCATATTAATTGCAATTGCAGCAGCTATAAAATAAATGTTGTTTTTATTGTAAAAAGAAAATGAAATAATACAAGTTTCAAAAAATGTTAAAATACAGCTTATGCAGATATATTGAACGATATATCGAACAATAAAAGGATATGAAATTAATAAATTGGCATCAAGAGAACCATAAAACAAATAGAGAAATGTTAAAAATGAAAACTGATAGACGAATGTACAAAATAAATTTGATACGAGGATCTTGTTTTGTACACTATTTCTATATCTGGTAATAACAAGATTGTTTATTTCAGACAAACTTGAAATCTTTTTATAATACCAAATTAAGAATATGTTTTGAGTTGCATAAGCAGGAAAATGTGAATAGATTAATATGCTTGCGAAATTTAGATTCATTCCACAAAATAATGGAATTAGAAAGAGATTTAGAAAAAATAAAACCAAGTCATATTTTTTGAACGATTTTAGAACAAAATTATTCATACATATGTTCCTTTTTATAGATAAAGATAAATAATAAAACTTCAATAGTGATAAATAAAAGAATGGATCCAACATACGGAATAATTGGATGTATATTTCCAATTAAAAAGGATTCTAAACCAGGAATAAGAATGTTGCCAATAAAAGGTAAAAATAAGATCAATCGAATTATAGGTTGTTCAAATCTAGTTCCAATGAATGCAGGCAATATATATAAAATTATACCAATCACTAAACCTAAGACTTTATACAAGTGAATGTTTTTGACAAAGTATCTTAACAGAAAAATCAAGTTTGAAAAAACAATCATACCAATTAATGACAGAATAAGATATAAAACTAAATTTGTAAATTGATCCTGAGTAATTAACTGTGTGATACTAGCCATTAAGTTATTTGGATGCCACAAAGGTTCAATGGCATAATTGATAAACAAAAGAATAAAAATATGTAAAAAAACGAAAATAAATGCAATAACAATAAAATTTTCAAAAATCGCATTCATTATATATTTTTTATATCCAGTTCGCTGAATTTCTAGATAATTGAATTTATTATTTTTGTTTTCAAAAAAGTTAACAGCATATGCATTTGATGTTACATAACATAATATTAAAAAATAAACTATAGAAATAGTTGCGTTTTGCATTACATAATACAAATATAAACCACCGCAATTATTAATAACTTCCTTTCCTTCAAATGAATACATATAGTAGGAAGAAATGACGAAAGCTAAGCATGAAATTAACAGAAGTATCCTGTTTCTTTTTTGATGTAAAAAACATCTAATAATTTTATATATTCTCATCTTACATTCCTTTCCTTTTCGCTTTTACATTACATTATCAATATTTTAAATGATGTTTAATTTAAAAGGATTCAAGGCACAAATAATAAAACAAAAGTCGACTTAATGTACAAATGATCAGGTAGTAAAATAGCTAAAAATTGAAGAAAAGCATATGATGTCCATTTTTAATCGACCTACATAACCATATGTATGTATTGATTGAATTTTTTTCTGGCTTCTGAAGCTCTTTTTTGAGATAGAGGGATTTTGTAATCGTTTTGCATAATAATTGAATTTTGTTGAAACACTTTAATTTGATCCATGTTGACGATAAAAGATTTGTGTGGAATTAAAAATTCATTTTCAGGAAGTTTTTGATAAATTGAACTGATTTTCTCTTTTAAAAGAAAATGTCCAGATAACGTTTCAACTTTTGTAACTCGATTAAACAAGTTATCGTAATTATCATAATATTCAAAAAATAATATTTGATTCAGATAAAGGGTTACACAGCCATTTACAGAATTCAAGGAGATCTTTTTTGAATCCATACTTTGCTGAGCAGCTCTGTATTCCAAAACTTCATCAAATAGTTTTGTTAGTTTAAGGATATTAACAGGTTTCAAAATACAATCGAAAGCATGAACATCATAAGAATGAACAATATAATCAGAAAATTCAGTCATAAAACAAATAAAACATTTTTTATTGATTTTACGAACCTGAGTAGCTATCTCGATTCCATTACTTTTTGATATTTCAATATCGAGCAAGAGTAAATCGATGCTTTTTAGATTCATTTCAAAAAAATCATGAGTATTGTGAAAAGTTGACAGATGATAATTCAATAATTTTTGTTTAAAATATTGATGAGAGCATCTCTCTAATTCGGCTATTTGATTTATATCATCGTTTAAAATTACTATATTTATTTGATTCATATGCCCTCTCCATTATATATTAATTATAAAATAAAAAATATGTAATTTCAATAATAATAAAAATACAAAATGTGTTATCTGGAATGAGCTATGAGTTAAAAACTATACAAACAGAAGGAGCCTTTGGGATCATTGAAGAAGATTTTGGATATGAAAGATTTCAATGGAGACATTTCTTAATTCTTGGATATCTACATCATTTAAATCAAAAATAAAACATTCATTATTTGAGCATTCTCTAACTTATCAGTCCTGCCATGATACGCTACATAATCTCATAGTTGTTCATTATATCATAAATTCTATTACTTTATAAGTCTAATAAAAATATAAAATTATTAATAGAATTATATTAGAAAGGTAGACGGATTTGAGTTATAGGTATTAGAAAATGACATAGAAAAACTATATTTGATTTGATAATTATTATACATATTAATGAAATGATATTTGGAGGTGGTTTTTTATTAAAAAATTAATTAAATCTATTATAGAAAATGATAAAACAATTCAAGCAGCATTAGTTGCAGCAGGGATCTCTTTTATTCCTGGATACGGAGCAGTTGGAACTATCTTTGGTCTGGCGACTGGAGCTATTTTATGGGCAAATGCAAAAACATGGACAAAAGCATATGAAGGGATTGAGAAGAAAATGCAATCAGGTGTATATTACATCACAATAGATATAAATTCATGGAATAGGGATGTTCGTGTCTACAATTCTTAAATTTGTAATATACAGAATTATATCACCTATTGCATTTTCAATAATAGCAGTATTCGTTTTAAAATATATCTTCTCATTAGCTAATTTAGAATTACTGTCTGATACAAATTCAATCGTTATCACATGCTGTATTTTCGTATGTGTTTCGAACTGGTATCTTCAATACAAAGACAGGCATAAAAACAAATAAAGAAAGAAAAAAGCTCAACATAGAAGAAAGGATCTGTAACAAAAAATGCATCCGATATCAAAAAATAAAAGATGCATTTTTTTTGGTATGATTCGACTATGAAAAACATCGAAGTGTTAAAGCCAATGTTAGATGATTTTACCACTGGATTTAGAAAAAAAATGAAAAAGATGATTCAGTGTATAAAATTCTGGAATTATCACTTAAAAAATATCGAGAATTAGCACAGATATGCATTAGTTTTCACAACAAATACTCAAAAGTTCTTTTCATGATGCTTAAAAACATTTTATTTGATTAATGAAGGCTAATTTGAAAATTGTGTAAAAAAAAGAGGTGTAACCCCTATAGAATGAATTTCATTATCGAAATCTTTCTATTTCATTACTCCTCTTTATGCACTATATGGTGACTCGTACGGGATTCGAACCCGTGAGTGCATGCGTGAAAGGCATGTGAGTTAACCGTTTCTCCAACGAGCCATAATGGCGCCTAAAACAGGACTCGAACCTGTGACCTGTCGGTTAACAGCCGAATGCTCTACCTGCTGAGCTATTTAGGCAAGTGCTTAATTATAATACCATGCACCTAAGTAAAATTCAAGAACTTTTTTAAAAAAAAATAA
>CAMEIZ010000015.1 GCA_945919165.1 uncultured Traorella sp. | reverse complement strand
CCATGAATCACGCCGTATTGATAATCAGCTAAGAGGTAGAAGCGGTCGTCAGGGTGATCCAGGATTCTCTCGTTTCTATGTCTCTTTAAGAGATGAATTGATGGTACGTTTCGGTACTGAAAAAATTGAAGGCCTTTTTGAGAAATTGGGCGATGAACAAATCGAATCCAGCATGGTTACAAAGGCTATTTCAAGTGCCCAGAAACGTGTTGAAGGTCAGAACTATGATATTCGTAAATCATTGCTGGAATATGATGATGTTTTAAGACAGCAGCGTGAAGTTATGTATGAACAAAGAGATTACGTACTGAATAATGAAGATGTTCATTCTGTTGTATATGAAATGTTCAAGCGTGTACATGAACGTTTAGCTGCAAGTAATGCTGATGTGAAATCAGAAAAAGTAAACGGTACAGAATTACTTTCAGCATTAAAGGTGTTAGGCTGTCCTGAAGATTTGGTAACCTTAGAGGAAATCGATGGAAAAGATCAGAAACAGGTAGCAGCATTATGTCTTGAAAGAGATTGGAAGTACTACAATGATAAGATAGAAGATGTCAAAGAAAACTATTTACCTTTTGAAAAAACGATTGTTCTTAAAAATATGGATCGTAACTGGATCGATCACATTGATTCAATGGATAAATTGAGAAGCGGTATCTATTTAAGAAGTTACGCACAGGATCAGCCGCTGCAGGCTTATGTAGCTGAAGGATATGCTATGTTTGAAGAAATGATGGAAAATATAGCTAGAGAAGTTGTGTTCTTTGCGAACAAAATGAAGATTGAAGTAAGACATAGAGAGTATAAGAAATAATGGAGCTGTTTGAAATTCGTCAGGGGATTGATCATTACTGTGAACGTCTAAAACAGTTAGGTGAGTCTCTAGACTTAAATGTGAAAAAACAAAAAATTCTTGAATTAAACGCTCTAATGGAAAAAGAGGGTTTTTGGGATGATGCCAAACATGCTCAGAAAATCATTAATGACTGCAATGCCTTAAAAGATCTGGTAGCTTCTTATGAAAAACTTGATCAAACGCTGGCATCATTGTCACAGACTACTCAGATTTTGAAAGAAGAAATGGATCTGGATTTGATGGAGCTTTTGGAAGAGGAATACTCTGAAAGTATCCAGGAATTTGAACAATTCGAAATTAAGGTGCTCTTATCTCATGAATATGATCACTCCAGTGCCATTTTGGATATTCATCCGGGAGCCGGAGGTACTGAAAGTCAGGATTGGGCAGAAATGCTGTATCGCATGTATTCGCGTTATGCAGCCAACCATGGTTATAAAGTTACAGTATTGGATTATCTGGCAGGAGAAGAAGCAGGAATTAAATCCGTTTCTTTGCTCATAGAAGGAGATTTGGCCTATGGTTATCTGAAGGCTGAAAAAGGTGTTCACAGACTTGTGAGAATATCACCTTTTGACAGTGGCGGAAGACGTCACACTTCTTTTGCGAGCGTGGATGTTGCGCCTCAGTTCAACAATGAAATAGAAATCGAAATCAATCCAAATGATCTTGAAATTGATACGCATCGAGCTAGCGGAGCCGGAGGTCAGCATATCAATAAAACGGATTCAGCTGTTCGTATCGTGCATAAACCAACTGGTATTACTGCAACCTGTCAGGCGGGCAGAAGCCAGCACGAAAACAGAGAGCAAGCCATGTTGATTTTAAAATCAAGACTATATCAGAAAGAAATTGAAGAACAGGAAGCCAGATTAGCCGAAATCAAGGGTGAACAGAAACGTATCGAATGGGGTTCACAGATCCGTTCATATGTTTTTCAGCCGTATCGAATGGTTAAAGATTTAAGAACCGGCTATGAAGTCGGAAATGTACAGGCGGTCATGGATGGCGATTTGGATGGATTCATCTTTGCCTATTTGAAATCTCAGATAGAGTAGACGCCAGTCTACTCTTTTCTAAAGGAGGTAAGTCATTTGAAAGAATCAGTTATGAATATCTTTATGCTTTTATTGGGTAATTTTTTTGTTGCAATCTCTGTTGCCTGTTTCATTGTTCCCAATGAAATCTTATCAGGAGGAGTAGCGGGAGTAGCCGTTGCTTTAAGACCTATTTTACCTTTTGTGGATACAACCTTGCTGATTACAATATTGACAATTGGTTTGTTTATAGTGGGTGCATTACTTTTGGGGAAAGGCTTCTTTTTTAGAACATTAATCAGTACGATCTGTTATCCCATCTTTTTGAATATTTTAACTTTAATTGTCGGAGACAGAACTTTTACGGATAGTGTCATCTTATCCTCACTTTATTCAGGTATTTTTGTTGGCTTGGGTGTTGGAATTGTATTTCGAACCGGATCAAGTACAGGAGGAATGGATATACCGGCATTGTTGATGGAAAAATACCTGCATATGCCATTGCCGACTGCCTGCATGATTTTGGATGGTGTTACAGTGATATTGGGCATAAGTACGTATTCCATTGAAGCTGCTCTGATTGGATTAATATCAGTTTACAGCAGCAGTGTTGTTATTGATAAAGCCGTTAGCTTCGGAGGACAGAAGACAAAATCAGTCATGATTATATCAGAACACTATGAGAAGCTTTTAGAGGCAATTTTAAAAGATATTGACCGGGGAGCAACACTTCTGGATGCTGAAGGCGGATATACGAGAGAGAGTAAAAAAGTCTTATTGGTTGTTGTCGAAAATAAACAATATCCAAAACTTCATAAACTGGTTCATGATATTGATGAAAATTCATTTCTTATTGTTCAAGACGCATATGAAGTTACAGGAAATGGGTTTACATATTTTAAAGAGCTTGAAAAATTCAGCTCAAAGTCATAAACAGGAGGAATCCTGTTTCAACTTGTTGATAAATTGGAGGTTCAAAATTATATTGAACCTCCAATTTTTTATGGTTATTAGATAATGAAAAAGGTTCTTGTTAATTATTTGCCTCTATAATTTTATTTATTTTGTGGTAATTTAATTTTATTCAGATATATTTTACTTCATTGCTCTTTGTACTTCCTCCATAAATGACGATTGATCACTTTCACTTTTTTTTGCTTTTTGTAAAGTTTCTTCTTAACTCAACTAGAGAAAAGTACTACTTAGTTTATTATATTTGGTTTTTTTGAGTCTTTTTTTTGTTGAATATAAAAAACAAAAATAGTATCTAAAACAGTTTGATTAAAAACTACAATTCACATTATAATTTAAGCATAAATAGTGCACTGTTTAGAAAAGGAGTGTGAGTATGCTAAAGGATTTAGTCAAACAATCGTATATACAAATTGATGTAGAAGCAAGCGATTGGAAAGAAGCAATTAAAAAATCAGCTAATCCAATGGTAGAGGATAAAACAGTAAATATTGCATATGTGGAAAGTATTATCAATACAGTAAAAGAATTTGGACCATATTTTGTTATTACAAAAGGAATAGCTCTACCTCATGCATCTAGTGAGAATAATGTAAATCAAAATGCAATGACGATTACTGTTTTAAAAGACTCCGTCAGTTTTGGACATGAATTTAATGATCCAGTAAAAAAAATATTTGTTTTAGCAGTAAAAAATTCGACAGATCACATTGATAGTCTTTCCGAACTTGTTGAATTATTAAGTGATGAAAAATTTCAAAAGAAGCTCGATGAAAGCAGAAATCCAAATGAAATATTTGAATATTTAAATAATGAATGGGGAGTTGATAAAAATGCGTAGAATACTGGTTGCATGTCGATTTGGGGTTGGGACAAGCTTATTATTAAAAATTAAAATTGAAAATGTAATTAGTGAATACAAATTACCAATTATTTGTGAACATTCAAATTTAGATGGAATAAAAGGATTTAATGGGGATGCAATATTTACGGTTATTGACGTTGCAGAAGAATTAAAGGATGTTTATCCAAACATAGAATTCTATGGAATTAAAAATATTATAGATAAAAATGAAATTTTGGAAAATCTAAAAGACTTCCTTGAGAAGCATCAATGAAAGGAGAAAATATGAATATTATTATTGCTTTTTTAAGTCAACCGGCAGTGATATTAGGTATATTTGCTTGCTTGGGTTTGATTTTACAAGAAAAAAAACCATTAGAAGTTGTTTCAGGAACAATTAAAACAGTTGTAGGATTTTTGATTTTTAATGCTGGATGTAGTTTAGTTACTGGAAATTTGCAAAACTTAAATAAATTATTTATTGAAGGATTTAATATTAATGGCGTTGTAGCGATGTCTGAAGCAGCTGTTGCACAAGCAGAAGTTAATTTTGGAACAACGTTATCGCTTACATTCATTGTAGGTTTTCTTACAAATCTATTATTTGCTAGAATTACAAGATTTAAGAATATTATTTTCTTAACAAGTATTCAATATTCTTTTGCAGCATTATTAACATTAGTTTGTAAGGGTGCTGGATTAAGTGATCCAATTGCTATTGTTGTAGGTGGTCTTGTATTAGGGTTTGCTTCTGCCTTTCTTCCAGAATTATGTCAACCATTCATTAGAAAAATGTCAGGATCAGATAATGTTGCAATTGGACACTTCTCAATGATTGGGTATTCTTTAGCGGGGTATTTAGGAAAAATATTTTCAAAACATGAAGAAGATACAGCAGACAATTTAAAATTACCAAAAGGTTTAGTTTTCTTTAAAGATTTGACAATTGGTATGTCTGTTATCATGCTATTACTATTCTATGTATCCGCAATCGCAGCTGGTCAAGAATTTGTTGGAACTTTATCAGGTAGTACACATTGGTTAGTATGGCCATTTATTCAAGCATTAACTTTCACAGCTAGTATGAATATCTTATTGTATGGTGTTAGAACATTCTTAGCAGAAATCACTGCTTCATTTGTTGCAATTTCTGAAAAACTTATTCCAAATGCAAGACCAGCATTAGACTGTCCAACTGTATTTGCCTATGCTCCGACAGCAGTTATGTTAGGCTTTTTAGCAGCTTATATTGGTGGAATTGTTGCCATGCTAGTACAAATAGCAGTAAAGTCACCAGTCGTATTTATTCCAGCAGCTAATGTAATGTTTTTCTTAGGAGGAACAGCAGGTGTATTTGGTAATTCAACAGGTGGTTGGAGAGGAGCACTCTTAGGTGCATTTGTCGTTGGAATTCTAATTGTATCTACACCATTAGCTTTATATCCAACATTAAGTGCATTAGGTGTAGGAACAGCTGCATTTGGAGCTATTGATTATAATGTAATAGGAACAATATTACACTTCATTCTAAATACATTAAAATCAATCATTGGTTTCTAATAATAAGGCTCCAAAATGGAGCCTTATTCATTGTCTAATATATATTGATATATTTCATTCTCACTTTTATCAGACATGACTTTATAGAAAGATTCTTTTTCCAATAAAGATATAAGTTGTGACATTGCTTCAATATGCTTTTCATTATCAACAGCACTTAAACAAAAAACATATTTTATTGGATCAAAAGACTTAGAACCAAAATAAACAGGTTTATTAATAACTAGCAGGCTAATGCCATTACACAAAGCACCGTGTGAAGGATTAGTATGAGGTAAAGCGACACCTTTAGAAATAACTATATAAGGACCCATAGTTTTTACATTATTTATCATTTCTTTGATGTAATTCTCTGTAATTACATTATGATGAAGAAGAATTTCACCTGCTAATTGAATCGCTTCTTGCCAATCTAAAACTGAATTCACTTTTTTAATATAATGAGGCAGCAACAATTCTTTTAATTTTACTGGAGTAACATCTTTTGAGATATTATATCCAACAAAGAATTTAACTAATTCATTTCGTAAATCACTTTTGGAAGAAACGATAGCAAATTTACCAATCAAATTAATTATTTCGTGTACGATTAAAGAAGATGGATGATTATTACTGTCTCCAATAAACTCATAGACCTTTTTAGAAAGATTATATTTATCTACCTTATTTAAAAGAGCGGGTGTATAGAATATAGGGAGATCTTTAAAATTAATTGCTAAATTGCCGATTGTGGTAAATATAATGTCAAAATTATTATTAAAATCAGAAAGATTATTAATCGTTTTATAACTTAATGGAGTAAAATTGAATTCTGGGAATAAATCTTCTAATTGACTTTTTAACATGATTGAAGTTCCAATGCCGGCATCACAAATAATAGCACAATTATGTGAATAGATATTTTTTGACTTTTTATCGAATAAAATGGTTTGAAAATGCATTATTAAATAAGCGATTTCATCATTACTAAAAGAAAGATCAAATAAGTGTTGAATTGGCTTTAAGGCTTCCTTAACCAAGATAAAAAAATGATTGTATTCTTTAATTACTTGTTCAGCAAGTGGATTATAGATTGGAATATGATAAATAATACGATATAAAGCTGGTCGCAAATGCGAATAAAGACGAATGAAAACATCATCGTAATTATCGTAATTCAAACATCCAACATATTGAAACCGACTCATGACATTTTTTGTTATGTCGGCGATGATTTCTCTATCTTTGGTGTGAACTTCATAATCTCCAAAAGAAGCACCTATTAAGCATGCAGCAAGATAAATAGAAACATTTTCAGGAAACTGAATATTTAATTCTTTTTGAATTACAGTAATCAGATTAAACTCATCCAGTTGAGTAACTGGTAAAAGCTCATTTTTATTAATCGTATTAAAATAATGATAATCTTGATTTATAATTAATATATTAATAAGATAAATAAATTCATCAATTCTTGAACCAACAAACTTAATTTGATACTTTGATTCTAAGGAAAAGATTAAATTACGAAGCTTAACAAGTTCATTTTTGTGCTGAATGGTCAAATAGTAATCAATAATTCTTTGATATTTCGAATTCTTTATGATCATTTCACGAAATAAATAAGTAAGAGCATTAAAATGACCAGATTGAATAAAATAACCTTTTGATTTCGAATTAGTAATTGTAATACCATATTTTGTAAGTTCATCTTTTATATCTTTTAGGTCGCTCATAATTACAGATTTACTTATTGACAGCCAATAAATTAAATCATTCATAGAAAGGTAAGAATAATTGCAAAATATACTTAAAATTATAAATTTTTGACGTTCATCTTTAGTTAAGTTTTGGAAATGATTTGTATTCAAAATATCTTTTAGGGCATCAAATAGTATTGAATTAATTGGAGAATTATTCTTAATATAATTTAAATTTAAATTATAATTGTCAAGAAGGATGTTATTGATTTGATCAATACGGTATTCAACTTGACGAATAGATAACTTTGTTTTATTGGCAATGTTATCAACATTAAGGTGATTTTCCAATAAAATGTTAAGAATTATTTCCTTGCAATAAAAATCAAGTTTATCCATAAATTCCTCCGTTAATTAATCTAAATATAAATCCAAATAATACAAAAGTCAATCATGTGCTTTAATATATAAATATATAAAATAGTAATATACAAAGAAAGGAGTTTATATCCAAATTCAATGGATAAGTTAATATTATGTTTAAAATAGTAGAATTAAGTGGTACTCATTTTGAAATGGGTTATCAACATGGAGATATAATGAAAGAACAAATTCTTTCAACACTTTTATTTAATAAAAATAAAATGGAAAAACTATGGAAAAGAAATTGGGAGGAAATTAAAAGTTATTCGAATCAATTTCTTCCATATTTACAAAAAAATCATCCAGATTATATAGAAGAACTAAGAGGAATCAGTGAAGGTTCTAGATTACCGTTTGACGATATACTAGCAATTAACTGTCGTTATGAAATTTCAAGAAAAGGGCTAGATAAAGATAATTGTTGTACAACAATAGGTATTTCGAAAGAAAAAAGTAAAGATGGGCATGCAAAATTGGCAGAAAACTGGGATTGGGCATTATGTCAAAAAAAGAATATTGTAATTCTAAAAATGAAATATAATAATGGATTAAAAATAACGACAATAACAGAAGCCGGTATCATAGGTAGGATGGGTATAAATAATTATGGAATAGGAGTCGTAGGCAATACATTAAAAAATACAAATGTTGGAATTGGTATACCTGTTCATTTCACATTTAGAAAACTATTAGAACAAAGGAGTATAGATAGTGTGAAAGAATTTTTTCAAGATAACAAAATAGCTAGTTCCTATAATTTTATGATAGCGAATGAATCAAAGATATATGATTTTGAAGTGGATAATAAACAGGCAAAGTGTTTGCAAGCAGAATGTTTGTATCATACAAATCACTTCATAATTTCTGATTTAAGAAAAAATAATGCTTATACTCAATATGAAGCGGAAGAGTCATTAAAAAGGTATGAAAGTGTTGAAGAGCAGATAAAAAAACATAAATTAATTGATTATGAAGATCTAATTCAAATATTAAGTAGTCACGAAAATCATCCACAAGGTGTATGTACTCATTCAAAAGAAAATGTGGCTGATGATAAAAAATGGTCAACATTATGTTCGGTAATTTTTGATCTAACGAGTAAGGAAATCTATTTATCTTGTGGTAATCCATGTACAGAACCATATGAAAGGATGGTAATTTAATATGCGTGAGATTGTTTATGAAAAAGTACCATATCCTAAAGATGAAATATTTTATGATATTGAATTGACGGATGAAACAATAAAAGAAAGATACGAAAAAGTGTTAACAGCAATGAAATTAAATAATCTTGATTGTTTAATTATCTACGCAGATAAAGAACACGGTTCGAATTTCGAATATTTAACAGGATTTTACCCTCGTTTTGAAGAAGCTTTATTAATTATTCATAAAGAAAAAAATTATTTATTATTAGGGAATGAAAATATGAAAATGTCAAAAGTTGCTAGAATCAAAAACAAAGCTATTTGTACACCCTATTTTTCATTACCCAATCAGCCTATGGAAAATAAGGTAGGATTTGAAGAATTACTAAAAAAAGCTGATATAAAAAAAGGGTTACAAATAGGGATGATAGGATGGAAGCATTTTACGAGTCGGTTTGAAGATAATAAAGAATTATTTGAAATTCCATACTATATTGTTGAAACTGTTAAAAAAATTGTTACAAATGAAGGAAGCGTAAAAAATTACAGCAATATTTTTCTTAAAGAAGTTAGAACAATAAATAACGCAAATGAAATAGTTCATTATTTGTATGGGGCCTCTTTAGCTTCAAATTGTATTTTAAATGTAATGAAAAAGATAAATGTTGGTATGAATGATTTAGAAATGGCGGAATTACTTGAAAAATATGGTCAACCTCACACAACTGTATCTATTTTTGCAAGTGGTGATAGATATTATCATGCAAATCTATTTCCAAAAAACAAAAATATAAATATAGGTGATAAAATATCAATGTCTGTCGGTTATAAAGGTGGATTGTCTTGTAGAAATGGGTTTGCAGTAGAGAATGAAAAACAGTTACCAGAAAATCAAAATGATTATCTTGAAAAAGTTGTAATCCCATATTTTAATTGTTATGTTGAATGGTTAGAAAAAATTAAGATAGGCATGGATGGTAAAGAAATATATGATATAGTTGAAAAAACACTACCAAAAGAGATATTTAAGTGGAGTCTAAATCCTGGTCATTTAACAAGTGATGAAGAATGGCTATCTTCTCCGATTTATGAAGATTCAAATGAGATAATAAAAAGTGGCATGATTTTCCAAATTGATATTATTCTAACAGTAACAGGTTATAGTGGAATCAATTGTGAAGAAACGATTGCATTGGCTGATGAAAACTTAAGAAATGAAATAAAAAAAGGATATCCCGAAGTATGGAGTATTATAGTAAAAAGAAGAGAATTTATTATTAAAACTCTAAATATAAAGATTAGTGAAGAAATATTGCCTTTGTCAAATGCAGTTGCTTACTTAAATCCGTATTTATTAAATAAAGAGTATGCTTTAAGGGTAAAGTAATATGAAAGAGATTTTAGAAGTTATAATGTTGGTTTGTTTTGGATTATCTTGGCCTATAAATCTAATAAAATCATTAAAAGCAAAAACTGCGAAAAACATAAGTTTATCGTTCAATGTTTTGATTTTGATTGGTTACATTTCTGGAACAGCATCAAAATTAGTTTCAAATTCGATCAATTATGTTTTATTCTTTTATTTAATTAATTTATTCATGGTAGGAGGAAATCTATTGGTATATTTTAGGAATAGAAAATTTGATAAAATAAAAAATTAAAGAATAAAATGAAAAAAGGAGATGTTTCATAAATTCATCTCTTTTTTTACAAAAAGTTTAAAATTTCGAAGATTTAAAAATCACTTGTATCCCATAATTTACCACGAAAAATTTCTAATTGGGAAAGAATGAAAAAAGAAACTATGTTATAATAGAAGCAAGGATGTGATGATGTGATTGTATTAGAAAATGTTTCTAAGTCGTATAAAAATGGTGTAAATGCTATTAAAAATCTCTCCTTGTGTATTGATGAAGGAGAATTTGTATATGTAATCGGGCCTACAGGGAGCGGTAAATCAACTTTGATTAAGCTTTTGGATGGAGAAGAAATACCAGATCATGGAACAGTAATGGTTGCGAACACTGATGTTGGAAAGTTAAAACACAAAGCTGTTCCATTATATAGAAGAAACCTTGGGATTGTATTCCAGGATTATCGCTTATTACCAACATTAACAGTTTTTGAAAACATTGCCTTTGCCATGGAATGTATTGGTGAAGACAAAATGACGATTCGCCGTCGAGTGCGTGAAGTATTGGAATTGGTTTCACTGACAGATAAAGCAAAATCATTTCCAAGAGAATTATCAGGAGGGCAGCAGCAGCGTGTTACAATTGGCAGAGCCATTGCCAATCATCCAAAAGTCTTAATTGCAGATGAACCGACAGGAAATCTTGACCCGGAAATGTCTAAAGAAATTATGGAGCTTTTGGAAAAAATTAATGAAAAAGAAAAAACAACGATTATCATGGTGACGCATGATTCAACAATCGTAAACACATATAAAAAGCGTACAATTGCTCTTGAGGAAGGGTATATTGTCGCTGATATCAAGAAAGGCGGGTATTTGAAAAATGATTCAGCTTTTTAAATCACTGCCTTATCACGCCAAGACAGCTTTGAATAGTCTTGTCAGACATATGGCTTTGACTTTTTCAAGTGCCAGTGCTGTAAGTGTAACACTGGTATTACTGATGGCGTTTTTAGTAATTGCAGGCAATATATCAAATTTTACATATAACATTGAAGAATCACTGCAGATTCATGCAACGATTGAATCAACGGTGACTGATGAAAATATTCAAGGATTAATCAATAAGGTCGAACAACTTGAACATGTCAAAAAAGTTGTTTTTTCAAGCAAAGATGAAGAACTTGAAAGCTATATTAACAGTCTTGATGAAGCGAGTCAAAAACTCTATTCAATTTATCAGGGAGAAGCGAATCCATTGTTAAATGCTTTGCTGATTGAAGTGGATCGCGGTGAAAACCTGGAATCTGTCAATAATGCTTTACTTGACATGGAAGAAATACATGATGCTGCTTTTGGCGGAGATAGTGCCAGTATGCTGATTAAAGCAATGGATGGCATTCGTATTGCAGGAGGAATTTTTGTTGTTGCATTAAGTATTCTGGCAGTCTTTTTGATTTCAAACACCATCAAAAGTGCTATATATTCTCGTAACAATGAAATTGCAATTATGAGAAATGTTGGTGCAACCAATGGATTTATCAAAATGCCTTTTATGATTGAAGGAATGATGATTGGTATGATTGGAGCAGTTATGCCAATATTGTTGACGATATTTGGCTATCGTTATATTTACAATGTAATGAATGGTATGTTTTTAATTCCGATGTTTAAGCTTCAGCCGGTAATACCATTTGCACTTTATGTGTCCTTAATTTTATTACTGACTGGTATGATCGTAGGCATTATGGGCAGCTTTTTTGCGGTGAATAAATATTTGAGGTGGAAACGATGAAAAAAGCAGGAATAATGATACTGGTTTTGGCGCTTGCACTAATGCCGCAGCGTACGTTTGCGGTTGATTATGCTTCAAATGAAGATTACTGGAAAAGAGTATGTAACGGTAAAATCAGTGAAGATCTTTTAGCGTCTTGTCAGGGATATTATAATTATTTGGAACAAAAAGCAAACAACATGCAGAATGATTTGAGTGATATCGATGCGAAAATTGATGCTATTCAGGGAGATATTGATCAATTGTTTGAAGTTTTAAAAGGAATTCAGGCCCAGATTGATGAAAAAGATAGTGAAATCCAGTCACTGATGAATCAGATTACAGTTTTAGAACAGACTATAACTCAGCTTGAAGAGGATATTGAAACAAAAGAAAAAGATATTGAAATTCGTGATCAGCAGATTAAAAGCCGAATGGTTGAAACACAAACTTTCAATAATTCATTTGGATACATAGATTTTTTAATGGGGGCAACTGATTTTGTTGATTTGATTCGAAGATTCAGTGTTATGAATCAAATTACAAGTTTTGAACAAGCTCAAATTCAACAGCTCAATGATGATATTTTGCAGCTGGATTTAGATAAACAAGAAATTGTTATACAGAAACAGGGTATCGAAGCTCAGAAAGCTGTTATAGATCAGGCAAAGGCTGAACTGGAAGAATACAAAACCCGTCAAAATTCTTTGATTTCGCAGCAACGTGAAAAAGAAGCTGACTTAATGGAAGAGTATGCGCGGATGCAGTCGACAATAGATTCAATACGTAACAACATGCCGGTTTTTAGTGTTGGGGATGATTCGCTTACTTCCAGCAGTGGGTTTGGAAGAGTTGTAACAGGTTATCGTTCAGCCGGAACATGGTATTATCCGGCAAGCTTTGGTGGTGGAAGACACGCCGGACTTGACTTGGCCGGACCAAGAGGAACGCCGGTTACATCACCTTTTAATGGAATTATAGCCATTGCACAAAATATAACTTCAGTAGAGGGTACAAAAAATCCGGCAACTGGAAATAATGTAATGATTATTGGAAATGTGAATGGAACCACTTATGCGATTCACCTTCTGCATCTTCAATATAACAGCATTGTTGTAAAACCGGGAGAAGTCGTTGTTCAGGGACAAACAGTAGCAGCAAGAGGATCAACCGGAAATTCAACTGGTCCACATGTTCATATTGATTTGTATAACCTTGGAAGTATGAGCGTTGAAGCTGCTTATAACTATGTGCGCAGTACAGGTAATGCGACATTTGGCATGAGCTATCATGCCTATGGATGGGAATGCTCCAATAAAGCACCAATTTGCCGAGAAAGACCGGAAGATAAAATTCCATATTAAGAATAATGAAGGAGTGGGGAATCATAACTCACTTCTTTTTTATAAAAAGAAAAGTAGAAGAGGATTATCTTCTACTTGATATAGTTAAGGATATATATTATTTTTTAATTGCCTGAATAGCCAAACATCCAGGTCCGCCTTGAGTGATAAAAACAGGAGAAAGATCAAAAATCTCAATTTCTGTATTTGGAAATGATTGATGAATAAATTGATAGGTATCATTTACCTGTTCCTGATTGGTAGCATGTGAAATAGAAATGACATAATCTTCATCGACACCTTTTTCATGAAAAGTATCACAGATACTGGCAAGTGCTTTACGATATGTTCTTGCAAGCACATGTTTATCTAATTGCTTACCATCATCAGATTGCTTCATTACAATCACCAGTTTTAATAAACCACCCAAAGATGCAGCAACCTTTGAACATCTTCCGCCTCTTCTTAGAAATTCAAAATCCTGAGGAATCAGAAAAGAAACAGAGTTTTGAATAGAAGGCGTTAAAATATCTACAATTTCTTCTACACTTTTACCGTTTTCTGCTAATTTAACAGCTTTATTAACGAGATAGCGGTGAGGACCGCAAAGCGTTTTTGAATTCAAAACGGTAATATCTCCTTCTGATTGATTCTTAGCCATATAAGCACTTTGATAAGTTCCGCTTAATCCATCAGCCATGGTTATATTCAGAATTGGCTGATCTTTATGCTTTTCATATGCCTCTAAAACACGTCCGATTGTTGGCTGAGATGAGCTTGGAATTCCTCCCTGGTTGATAAGATCAATGAGTTCTTTTGACTGAATTTCTTCAAACTCAACATAAGTTTTTGACTGAATTGTGACTTGAAGGGGAACAATTTCAATATTTTTCTCTTTTCCTTCACGAACACTGTATAAGGTTGATGTATCGCTGATGATCTGTACCATAATTTCTCCTTACTATATTATCTAGTTTACAATACTAGCATACATTGTAACTATGATAATGTCAATAGAAATCCAATTGACAAGATAAAAACTGAGGTTTAAAATAAGAAATATGGAAAAAATACATTTGCCAAGATGGAATGAATTGCCTTCTATTGATTTATATGCGGATCAAGTGGTAACACTTTTAGAACAATGGCTCTTTTTCATTCCCAATAGTGAAGATCGTCTGATTACAAAATCCATGATTAACAACTATGTCAAACATGGAATTGTTGAAGCGCCAAAAAATAAAAAGTATACGACAACTCATCTTGCTTATTTGATCATTGTTTGTATTTTTAAACAGGTTTATTCAATGAATGAAATTATGCAGATGATTCGTCTTCAGGTTCATGCTTATCCAATTGAACAGGCATATGATTATTACATTGAGGATTTGGAAAGTTGTATATTATCAATTATTGAACAAAGACCTATAACTCATGTGAAAGCAACAGAGGAAAATCCTTATACCGAAATATTACATTCAGTTAATGAGTCTCTGGTAAGTAAATTTAACGTACAAAGACTATTGAAAGAAGCCTATATTCAAAAAGAAAATTCATGAAAAGGACCCAGTGTCCTTTTTAGTTGCTTTTAAGATGAATAAGTGATTATAATGAACATGAATTTAAATTTGTTTATAATTGTTAAGTTCGTGGTATAATACTAACCGAGGTGTATTATGGATAGTAATAAAAAAGTTGTGAAAGTAAAATTAGTGAAACATGAATGGCCGGATGAGAGAGCTGCCAGACATAAAAAATATTTCAAGGTGGCAGGAGCTTTATTGCTATCTGTGCTTCTGTTTGCAGGCGGTGTTTTTGTTGGCAGCGGATTAAATGGCTCAGTATCTGATACGAAAGGTCTTGCTAACAGCAAATTTCAAGCCATATATAGAATTATGAATGAAAAATGGTATTTTGGATCAGAAATTGATAATTTGGCAAATAAATTGATGGATGCTGCAATTTATGGGATGACAAATCAATCTTTAGATCCACATACAGAATATATGGATGCAGAACTGGCAGAAAGCTTTTTAAGCAGTATGGAAGGTCAATTTGTCGGTATTGGCGTTCAGTACTCAACCGCTACTCAGGATTATATTGTTACACGTGTATTCAAAGATTCTCCAGCTGAACAAGCGGGAATGAAGGTCGGCGATATTTTAAGAAAAGTAGATAATAAAAGTGTAAATGAAATTGAAAATTTATCAAGTGCTGTAAAAGGTGAAAAAGATACGCATGTTCTTATTCAAGTACAAAGAGGCAGTGAATTTCTGGATCTTGATTGTATAAGAAATGAAGTAAATGCAAGTGCTAACGGTTATATAAAAGATGGTATAGGAGTTTTGGAGATTTTAACAATAGGTGAGAATACCGCAGATGTGGTAAGAGATATTCTAGCTTATTTCAATGAGAATCATGTAACCAAACTGTTGATTGATTTAAGAGACAATGGTGGAGGATATTTATCAACTATTGTTGATATTGCATCATATTTTTTACCACAGGGCAGTGTTGTTTTACAGGAAAAAACAAGTGATCAAATGGTGAGTGAGGATAAAACAAATTCTAAAATTTCACCTTATCATTATGACAAAATTACCGTTTTGATTAATGAAAATACAGCTAGTGCTGCTGAGGTATTGACCTTGGCATTAAAAGAAACACTTGATAATGTTACTGTTGTAGGTGATGTTTCATATGGAAAAGGTACAATTCAAACGAGTCAGCCTTTCTCAGATGGCAGTATGATTAAATATACAAAAGCCATCTGGCTTTCACCAAATGGTACATGGATCAATGAAAAGGGTATAACACCAGATGTTTTAATAGAAACAGAAAAAGCTTTAAAAACAGGTGCACCTAAAGATTTTGAGGCTGTAGGAGTTGACAGTGTTTCTCAGGCAACAGCCAGTATGCAGATATATTTGAAATATCTGGGTTATCCAATAGAGAGAACAGACGGCTATTTCTCAGTTTCAACATTAAATGCATTAAAACAGTTTGAAAAAGATTATGGTCTTCATGAACAGGACACATTAGACAGTACACTGTTAAGCGTAATCCTTTCAAAAGTGATTTATGTTTCCCATACTGATGAAGCAAAAGACGTACAAATGCAAAAAGCATTTGAACTAACAAAATAGGCATAGGATTCTATGCCTTTTGATTATCATTGATATTAAAAAATGATATGATAAAATAAAAGAAAGTATCATGTTTGAGATAGGAGGGATATTCATGTTTCAGTTAGTATCGAACTATAAGCCTCAAGGTGATCAGCCACAGGCAATTGAGAAGCTGGTTCAGGGAATAAAAGAAGGAAAGAAAAGTCAGGTACTGCTTGGTGCTACCGGAACGGGAAAAACATTTACTGTCAGTAATGTTATACAGGCAGTAGATAAACCTACACTGGTATTTGCTCATAACAAGACATTAGCTGGACAACTATATGCTGAATTGAAAGAGTTTTTTCCTCATAACCGAGTTGAATACTTTGTATCCAATTTTGATTATTATCAGCCAGAGGCTTATATTCCAAGCAGTGATATGTATATTGATAAAACAGCAACCACTAATATTGAACTAGATATGTTAAGAATGGCAGCTACAAATGCTGTACTGGAAAGAAGAGATACGATTATTGTTGCTTCAGTTGCCTGTATCTATGGCGCCAGCAATCCAAATCAATATAAAGAAATGTTCTTTACATTACGAGTAGGAGAAAAAATTGATCGTAAAGTTCTGTTAAAACAATTGGTGGATCGACAATATCATCGCAATGATATTGACTTAGAAAGAGCAAGTTTTCGAGTACGAGGTGATTCCATTGAAATAGCACCGGGACATACGGACAGTTTTGTTGTTCGAATTGAATTGTTTGATGATGAAATTGAGAGGATTTGTGAAGTGGACCCCGTAAGTGGAAAAATACTGAATGCTTACAGTGTTTATGTTATGTACCCCGCCAGCGGTTATGCGACTGAAAAAAGTATCATTCTTCATGCTTGTGATACAATTGAAGAGGAGCTTGAAGAAAGACTGAAAGAATTTGAAAAACAAGGTAAATTGTTAGAAAAACAGCGCCTAGAACAACGTACACGCTATGATGTTGAAGCTCTAAGAGAATTTGGTTTCTGTCCCGGTATTGAAAACTATTCACGTCATATTGACGGAAGAAAACCAAATGAAAGACCGTATACCTTATTAGATTATTTCCCGGATGATTTTTTGTTGATCGTAGATGAAAGCCATGTTTCATTACCTCAGATAAGAGGGATGTTTAATGGGGATCGAGCTCGAAAAGAAACACTGGTCAATTATGGATTCAGATTGCCGAGTGCATTAGATAATCGCCCAATGCGTTTTGAAGAATTTCAAAGCAAGATTAATCAAGTAATTTATGTATCGGCAACACCAGGAGATTTTGAACTGTCAGAAACAAAAGGAGAAGTGATTGAACAGATTATACGTCCTACTGGTTTACTTGATCCAGAAGTGGAAGTACGTCCTACTAAACATCAAATTGATGATCTTGTAGATGAGATACATGAAAGAATTAAAAA
>CAMEIZ010000014.1 GCA_945919165.1 uncultured Traorella sp. | reverse complement strand
AAATGTACATTCTTATATGATCAAAAATGTACATTTCTATGTTGACATTTATACAATTTTTTATATTGTCACTATTTTCATCATAACTGAGAAAGGCTTTAACAAAAGTTTCTGAAACCAAATCTTCTGCATCTTCCACATTTTTAGTTAATGATAATGCAAATAAGAAAAGAGGTTGATAATACTTTTGATAAATTTTTTCTAAGACATCATTTTTCATACTTATCCTCTTCATTAATATAACAAATTATCTTCTAAAAAATGACAAAATTTCTAATAAACTGAAAAAGGTAATAAAGCTTTAATTCTTCTTTTCATCTTTTACAAGATAGATTTTTATTAAAATAGCTGGCAGTATTTTATATTAAATCATTTTTTAATATTCGTGAAATGAATTTTGACATTCTTCTTGACAAATAACCAATAAAAAAAACGTTTTTCAAAATATCAATTCTGAAAAACGTACTATTTTTCTTGGGAGCAAATAAGCACTATGAAAACACACAATAATATTAATCTAAATACTCTCTTTTATTAACTACATTTGACTGAAATCATTGATTCGTTCTATTTCTTCTTTTTGTAATTCTTCAAACAATTGAGATAACAAATCAATACTATTATTTTCCATATAATCTAGATATTCTTTCCTTTTTGAAATTGGTATAACAATAGGACACTGGTTTTTCATTAATAATAAATAATTAATCAATAGTCTTCCTGTTCTTCCGTTTCCATCAGGGAAAGGATGTATATTTTCATATTGACTGTGCATTTTTGCAACGTCAGTCATTGTTATTTCTTTTTCTATTAAATCATTATATTGTGAAATAAATTGACTCATGTAATCATTTAATTCATTTGGATAAGGAAACTTTTTTTGTGATCCTATAATACGAATAGGCCCTAATCTATATCCGCCTACATAAATAATATTATCATTAATAATTTGATTGATTTGAATAAGTAAATCGTGTGATAACAATTCTTTATCTGTTATTTTATCTAAAAGAATTGTTAATATTTTCTTATGATTAATAGCTTCATAAATTTCTCTAGGTGAAGCATTTTGAATATTACAATGTTGACTATCAAATAACAAAGCGTATGTTTCATGTATGCTTAATGTGCTTCCCTCAATCGCATTACTATGATAAGTACTTCTTGTAACAAAATCTTCAAAATAATTTTGATTTGTTTTTATAAAATCAATATATTTCATGTGCTCACCTCTTTCTCATTTTATTAAAAACGTTTTTCAAAATATCAATTCTGAAAAACGTACTATTTTTCTTGGTGGAGCTGAGGGGAGTCGAACCCCTGTCCAGAAACAGTCCCACGTATAGACATCTACAATTTAGTTCATACCCGATATTCAACAGGTAATGATGAACAAACTCCTGTTGATGCGTCTGATTTTATTTTCAATAGCAGTCCATCAGACTGAACTGGTATCTATCCTTTATTTCTGACACCCAGATTATTCCTAAAGGAGGCGGAATAAGTGGACGGCTGCAAACCAGTTATTAGGTTAATTAAGCAGCAAGTGCTAATTCGCGGTTTCCTGCGAATAAGTTAGCAAATAAGTTTTTTCCGTTTATTTTTAAGAGCCTTTACGTAGCCACACGATTGCCGTCTATACCAAACATATCCCTGTCGAAACCATGACAGCCCCATGTATACAGGTGGATCTCACCTGTAGTTTTTCATTGCTTTTTCGATTTCACGCTTCGCAGCCTTTTCCTTTTCACTATTTCTCTTGTCATGAAGATCTTTTCCTTTTGCCAAGGCAATCTCCATTTTAGCTTTTCCCTTAGATAAATACATGCTGATTGGTACAACTGTATATCCTTTTAGTTTTACTTTATCCTGAAGCTTTCTTATCTCACTTTGATGTAATAAAAGCTTTCTTGGACGAGTTTCATCATGATTGAAAATATTGCCATATTCATAAGGAGAAATGTGCATTTCCTTAATAAAGGCTTCACCATCGACGAAACTGACATAGCTGTCTTTCAGCTGTACATGACCTTTTCGTACCGATTTGATTTCAGTACCTTTTAGGACAATGCCTGCTTCAAAACGATCTTCAATGAAGTATTCATGAAACGCTTTCCTGTTTTCGGCGATTGATTTTGTTGCCATTCTGCCTCCTAATAAACAATTTCAAATTCATCATTCATGATTTCGAGTGTCTTGTCAATAAAATACTGACGAGTCATTACATTATTAACACGTGGATTCAAGCCATGAACTTTCGCCAGTTCATCCGTGTAATCTTTCAACAGATAAGTGCGATAGATACGTTCACCTTTCGTATAATCACCTGCAGTGAAATGATTAACAATTGGATACCACTTGACATTTTCAACCGTGATTTCATTTGTTTCACCATTTTTGCGGATATCAAAGGTAGCACAGCCTCCCAGCATCGTCAATGCCTGATCCTGTGAAGACAAGAAATTTCCAAGGCTGTAAATCACTAGCGTTCGATGTCCATTTTCTCCTTCAACCCATTCCATTGGCTGAATCACATGAGGATGTTCACCAATAATCACATCCACACCCATATCCGCCATCATTTTCGCAAGTTCCTGCTGTTCGCTATTTGGATAAGTAGAATATTCTTCTCCCCAATGCATGGATACGATAATGGAATCACAGGTTCCCTTTAAACGCTCAATGTCCTGTTGAATTCTTTCTTTTGAATAAACATTGACCAGATACTCTTTACCTGATGGAATCGGAATTCCATTGGTACCATAAGTATAACCTAAAACTCCAAATTTTACACCATTTCTTTCAATATATTTATTTGAATTTCTTTCTTCTTCACTGCGATTCAAACCAGTTGTCACGATATTTGGATACTGATCCCAAAATTCCAGCGTATTTAAAATACCTGCTTCATACTTATCCATGGAATGATTAGAACTGCTGGCAATCCAGTCAAAACCGGCATTTGCCACAGCTTCACCTATTTCCCAAGGAGAATTAAACTGTGGATAATGTGATAATCCAAGCTGAGTCCCACCTAAAATGGTTTCCTGATTGATGTAAGCAATATCCTTTGACTGAACAAAGTCAGCAATCGGTTCATAGATATCATTAAACTCATATTCTCCATATTTCGCATAGGCATTCATAAAAATGCCTCCATGAATCAGATTATCACCTACTGCCAAAAAGCTGACAACACTGTCTTCTTTTTCCTCAACAATTGGATCATCAGGTTCATCAATTTGTGGTGATTTTATACTGCAGCCGGCTAGCAGCATGAAGCATAATAACAACTTCAGTTTTTTCATTTTTACCTCCTATATCAATTCAAAATCTACCTGTTTCTTGAAACGGCTGGCACCGATACATTTTACTTTCACTCTTTGTCCCATTGTAAAACGTTTTTTATTTCTTTGACCAATTAAAGAACGTGTTTCTTCTTCATAATCATAATGATCATCAGAAAGAGTTGACACATGGACTAATCCTTCTACTGTATTGTCAAGTTCGACAAAGAAACCAAATTTGGTAACACCACTGATCAGTCCTTCATACTTTTCATGAAGATGCTTTTCCATGTATTCTGCTTTTTTCATATCATCTACATCACGTTCACATTCGATGGCTTTGCGTTCCATATCACTTGCCTGTAAAGCTGCCTTTTCAATCCAACCTTCATCTTTTTTTATCTCAGCTTCATTTGGCATTTCATGAAAACAATACTTCCTCAGCATTCGATGAACCACCAAATCCGGATAACGTCTTATTGGTGATGTGAAATGAAGATATTCTGACAATCCTAATCCAAAATGTCCCAAACACTTTGCATCATATTTCGCTTTTGCCATGCATCTTAATAAAGAAGTTGAAATAACCGGATATTCTGGTTTTTTCTTAGCTTCTTTTAACAGCTGCTGACATTGTAAAGGATGCACATTCTGGACACTTCCCTTAAACTTCAAACCATTTAATTGAGCAATATGTACAAATTCCCGCATTTTTTTCACATCCGGTTGTTCATGAATTCGATACATGCTTGGAATTTCCAGCCACTTCATATGAGTCGCTACAACTTCATTCGCCTGAATCATAAAGTCTTCAATAATGCGTTCACTTTCACCACGTTCACGTAAAACGACATCAATAGCTCTGCCTTTCTTATCTAATACTATTTTACCTTCTTTGGTATCAAAATCAATATATCCTAAACGTTCTCTGCGTTTTCGAATAATATTGCTTAAGCGAAGCATATCTTCTACCATCTCTAAAAGATGAGCATATTTTTGACACATTTCTTCATCCTTATGAATGATTTTATTTACATTTGTATATGTCATTCTTTCTGTTGTTTTGATGATAGATGGGAAGATACGATAACTTAATACTTCTCCTTTTAAATCAATATCCATCACACAGCTTATTGTACAGCGTTCAACATGAGGATTCAACGAACAAATACCATTGCTTAAATACTGTGGCAGCATCGGAACAACACGATCACATACATAAATTGAAGTTCCTCTTTCATAAGCTTCCTTATCTAAAGCACTGTTCTTTGTAACATAGTATGAAACATCAGCAATATGTACACCTAAGCGATAGCCATTTTCAATCTTACTGATGCTGACTGCATCATCCAAATCACGTGAGTCTTCACCATCAATTGTAATGATTAATTCATGAGTTAAATCCTCACGGCCTTTTTTATCCTTTGCACTTACATGATCATTAATCTTGTTTATTTCTTTTTCAACATCCTGATTGAATTCCAAATGTACTTCATGCTCATATAAAACAGCACTGATATCCACACCTGGATCATATTTATAACCCAATACTTTTTCTATTTTACCTTCAAGTGGTTCATACTTTGTGATTTTCACTAAAACCTTTGAGTCATTTACCAACTTAAAATCTTTCCAGTTTAAGATTCTTACATTATCTAAAATTAAAGCACTGTCCGGCAGAAATTTTGGACTTTTTCCATGAGCCATTTTCACGTTTCCTACCAGATGTTTTAAATGATGAGAAAGAACACGCACAATCTTACATTCCATCTGTTCCCATTTTTCATGAGTAAAAACAGCTAAAACTTCATCTCCATCCAGAACATTTTTAACATCGGCAACATAACAATGAATATCATCATTTTCCACAAATCCAAATCCTTTTGGATTTACTTTCACAATTCCTTTAAAATAACCGATTTTATCAGCCAGATAAATCTTATGATTGACTTCGATAAACTCATATTCATTCAATCCTTCATTTACTGCCTTCATGAAAGATGTAAATTCCTTTGCATCCTTTAAATCAAACATATCCTTTAAATTATCTAATGTTTTACCATGATACTTATTAGAAGACATGATATCTGTCAACATTTTCTTATAGTCCATCTTTCCACCACCTTTCAAATCGAGTAGGGCTAATTTAATAGCCCTCTCACACCACCACATCGTGCCGTTCGGCAATGGGCGGTTCAAAATTTATAAAACACGTACTAAATTGTAATGGTCTACTAGTGATAGTAGGCCTTTCTTTTTAAGAATATCATTGGTGATAACACAATTAGTAGCTATAGAGCACGCGTAAATACCCTTACGTGAATAAGCTAACTCATGAGCTCTTAACCTGTCCAAACCTAACTTAACAAGTGCCCATTCTCTATGTTTAGGAACTTTCCACTGTTTCCATATACAAATGCGAATTCTTTTGCGCAAATAAGAGTCGAGACTTCTCATCCACAATTTCATATCGCATAACCTAAAGTAATTAATCCATCCACGTATAAGTAGGATTAAGTTTGGAAATGCGGTATGCGATTGAATATGACTTAGATCGAATGGTCTCATTATGCAGTTTTTCCTTAAGTTTGGTAATAGACTTGATATGTGGCTTCGGTCTCCATACGCCTTTGCTATTAATGTAGAAGCTGAAACCTAAATACTTAACTTCGTCTGGTCTGCATACTTTTGTCTTAGTCATATTCACTTCAACTCTAAGGTGATTTCTCAACCATCTGGTGACACTTGACATCACTCGATTTGCTGCTGATTCCGATTTAACATAAATCATAATATCATCCGCATATCGGGTAAAACGTAACCCTCTTGCCTCTAGTTCCATATCAAATTCATGTAGATAGATATTGGCAAGTAACGGAGACAAATTGCCTCCTTGTGGGGTTCCAACCTTTGTACTCTCAAAAGTACCATCAATCATGACTCCACTTTGAAGATATTTCCTTATGATTGATTCCGTATCAGGGTCATGTACTACATTATGTACCAATACCATTAGTATATCCTGATTTACATTATCAAAGAATTTGGATAAATCCATATCCACTAACCAATCAAAGCCATCGTTTAGGTATTCTAGTGCTTTGACTATTGCATCCTCACATCTTCTTCCCGGTCTAAATCCATAGGAACTGTTTGAGAACATCTCTTCAGCTAATGGTAATACTTTTTGATATATCGCTTGCTGAAGCCATCTGTCCTTTACACTAGGAATTCCAAGATTTCTTTTACTTCCATCACCTTTTGGTATTTGTACTCGTCTAACAGGAAGTGGTTTGTACTTACGTTTGAGCACTTTGCTAATGATTTCATCTTGATGTTCTTTCAGGTAATCATCAAGTTCATCAACCTTCATTCCATCAACTCCACAGGAACCTTTATTGGCAACAACTCTTTTCTTGGCTAAATCTAGGTTATCAGGACTTAGGATTTCTTCTATAAGTTTTGTCGACATGCTGTCTGTTCCTTTCTTTCGCTGTTATTCATCTAGTCTTGGCGTACTTCTGACTATCAGACTATAACTTGTACAAAGTTCTTTTTGATGAATAACCATGATTTGTGAATCTCACAAACATAAATTTTGTTCAGCCCTTCATCTTTCGACTACTATGGCTTCTGCTGACTTCTTGTAGTTCGTTGTTACTAGTAATTCCTCTACAAGACCTCACGGGATAAGTCATACCTCTTTCCTCGTTTACCCACTTGATTTACCATCCGAGTTTAACCATCTTTTGGACTTCAATGTGTTTAGGCATCTTATCCACTCATAGGCCTTATATCAAGTTCCTGTTCGTTGGGCCACGATTTCGCTATGTCTTCTTTTCACGCTCCGTCACCGGTTTACGCTTTGACAGTCGCTATCAGGTTGGCGATGGATACCTCCTTTGGGACTTTCACCCAAGATGTATGGCATGCCCGTCATACTAAAAAAAGACCTTAATCGGTCTTATTTGATACTCATAATAATTACAATTACGAAGAATGCAATTCCAACAACCATTGTCAGATTGGATATGACCTTTTCAGGACCTCTCTCTTTCACATTGGCGAACAGATTCAAACCTTCAGAACCTGTGAAAGCTCCCGACAATCCATCATTCTTCCCACTTTGCATTAAAGAGAGAATTATCAATGCGACCGAAACAATCATTAATAAAATTTTCAGCATTTCCTAATCCTCCTTTCTATAGGCTCTATTATTCTACCACAATCACAGATAAGTTACAACTAAAATTTTTTATATCCTGTTTACTCCAGTTTAAACAGATCCATCAAATCTTTCTTATCCATTTTAGCAATGCTTCCTTCACTGTTTTCCACAAAGCTGTCTGCCAGATTCTTTTTCTTTTCCTGAAGCTTTAATATCTTTTGTTCTATACTGTTTTTCATTACCAGATCATAAACCAGTACATGATTCATTTGTCCAATTCTATAAGCACGATCGGTCGCCTGATTCTGAGCAGATATATTCCACCATGGATCATAATGAATAACAGCCTGGGCAGCAGTTAAATTCAGTCCTGTCCCACCGGCTTTCAAGGAAATCAAAAATACGCTAGTATCATCATTTTGAAAACGATCTACCATTTCTTTTCTGTTTTCTTTACTGGTCTTTCCAACTAATTTATATGAAGAAATATTCATGTGATCCAATTCATTTTCCAATAAATCAAGCACACTTGTAAAAGATGAAAAGACTAGTACTTTTTGATGATTTTCACTCAGTGTTAAAATTAGATCCAAACATGCTTTCATTTTGCTCGATATCTTATCAATATTATCAAAAATCAAACGAGGTTCACAGCAAATCTGTCGTAAACGTGTCATCATGACCAGAATTTCTACTTTGTTCAGTGTCTCATTTCCCATCATGGCATTCAATTCTTGATTGACTTGAGCTAAATGAGCATAATACAATTTCTTTTCTTCCTCATTGAAATCAATTAACTGTACTTTTTCAATCTTATCTGGAAGCTCTTTTAATACTTCTTTTTTTGTTCTTCTCAGGATAAACGGTTCAACCAGTTTTTTCAGCTTTTCTTTTTTCTTCTCATCATCATTTTTCACTATAGCTGTTTCAAAATGAGTCAAAAAATAATGATAATTAAATAAATAACCTGGCATTAGAAAATCAAATATGGACCATAATTCTGCCAGTGAATTTTCAATGGGTGTTCCTGTTAAAGCTAATCGATGACGACTTTTCAGTTTTTTTACCGATGCTGCATTCTGCGTTTTTTGATTTTTGATATATTGAGCTTCATCAATAATGACATACTCAAATTCAACTTGAGCATATTCATCAATATCTCTTTTCAGATAATCATAGCTGGTAATGAAAAGATCACTTTTTTTATGCATTAGTTCTTTACGTGCCTGTTGATTTCCGACAATACAAACAGCATGAAGTTTTTTAGAAAACTTCTCAACTTCATCCTGCCAGTTATAAACAAGTGAAGAAGGTGCAATAACAATGGATGGTAAATCTGACTTTTTGTCTTCAATCAGTGCAATCACCTGAAGTGTTTTTCCAAGTCCCATATCATCTGCCAGAATACCGTTAAAATGATACTCTTTGAGCAGTTTCAACCACTTGACACCATCTTTTTGATAATCTCGAAGAATACTTTCATATTGATCAGGAATTGTCTGCTGACGCAATGATAAAGTGGTAAAACGTTCCAATTCTTTCAAAAATGACTGCTTTCTCTCAAAAAGGATATTTTTAGAAGAATTTGCTTCTTCTTCAATCGTAAACATTCGATAGGGATTTAACTCGATCTTACCTTTTGCCAATTCTCTTGTGTCAACATGCACCATATCCATCAATTCACTCAATTCTTGAATTGACGGGGCATCTAAATGAATTAATTCACCGCTTTTTAAACGATAGAATTTCTTCTTTTTTCGATACTGAGAAAGAATTTCAGATATTTCAGCCTTGGGAATATCATCACTTTGTACATCCAGTGATAACAGATCACTTTCATAACGGACACCTACATGAATCTGATAATTTTTTCGTTCATTAAAATGCTTCAGGCTTTCACTGACATAAACATCGGCATATTTTTGAAGAAACACAAATCCTTCCTCAATAAAATCCAGTGTTCTGTCTTCATTTCCATTTAAAACAGCTTCATGATCAATCACCTGTGAAGCGAATCTCAAAATATACTTTTCCACTAAATCTTGCTCATAATTTAATCCATGATCTTCTTGAAAACCTATCATGTAAGAATGGTCATCATACATATACTCTACGCGAATAAGGACGTTCCCTTCTTCATTCACATCACCATATACTTTTATTTTTTCCAGATTTTTATGAAACTCCGGTAAATTTTCGATATCAAAATAAGCTAAAACATCTTCTAAAACATATTTCAAGAAATCATCTGTTTCTTCTTTTAAGATACATATGGGTTGTCTTGCCATTTCTTTGATCAATTGTATTGCCTGACCATTTTCATCTAATGTGATGCGTTGGATTTCAAAATGATTCTTATCATTTTTTATTGTAAAAAGATGTTTTTTTCCGCATGAATATCCATCTAAATTATGAATTAACCTGATTTCAATATGTTTTTCATGATCAATCCATTGCAGACGAATCTTTTCATCTCTATTCTCACAGCAGAAATTCAATCCACCGTTTTCTTGATACAAATCATAAAAGCGATCAATGTTTGAAGATCTAAGATCGATCGTTTTCTTCATGTTAACTGTAGAATATAAATCCTGATTCTGTAATTCCTGTTCACTTTCTTTAATAAACTGAATCTGTGCCTGTGCAAAATCATCGAAACTTTCTATTCGATGAATCATCTCAAATTGTTTTCCATAACGATGAAAATGATGATTTTCGATTCTTCTTAAAAAATCAGAAAGATTGGCAATTACATATTTCTTTTCTTTTCCAACACGAAAAGAAACAGATAGTATCTGACTATAGTCTTGATTCAGAACCGCTTCAATTTCAATATTCTGTTGTTGAATGGCTTCATCGATACGATTTTCATAATTCTTTTTGTATCTTGTAATCAGATTCCGTCCATTTTTAGTCATTTCTTGCAAATAATACTGGCTGTATCGTTGTTTTGCTTGTATTTTTTCATCAAGAACAGCTTGGCGAACATTTTTTTCATAATGAAGCGGATATTGGTGAATATCCAATTCATTTATTTTTAACATAAGTGCTCCGATATGTGCACACGGGCTTTTTTCATTACAGTAGACACATTCACATTTGTAAGTCTTGATTTTATCTTGAATGTCTGCAGTAAACTCACAGGTGTATTCTTTACCCATAACATCTACTTTACCGCTGATTTCATAACCATCACTTGTTTGATTAACATCAAGAACACTCACATTATCATAGGCATCATATCGTTCTGCAATTATTTGATTAACTTGATTTGAAATGATTTCATCAATGTGAAAGTTCATCTGTAGCCTCCATTTCATCTAATTCACGAATCAGATATTCATTATTCTGGTTAATTTTTCGAATATAATAGATAAGATAATCAAATTCATCCTGAGTCAGCTTTCCACGAAAACGATCCAATCCATGAAAACAGTACTGGTAATCTCTGTCACAATAAGCATTTGTAAAGGACTGTGCTATCACATCACTCACGATAAAAGAATACAATTCCGGACAATATTTTAATAACATCCTGTCATAAACCATAAGTCTGCTGATGCTTCCGTTTGTTTCCAAATCATAAAGAGCATACTCCCATTCATTCTCATTCAAAATGAATTCAAGAAAATCATTCCCACGAATCTTCTCTGAGAGTTCATCATAGACATCAAATTTTATTGATTGCCAAACATCTGAAAGCTGATTTTTAGCCTCTTTAAATGCAGTCATATCTGGAATGTGCCAGTATAGTTTTTTGATGATTTCATGCATATATTCCCTTGGATTTTGCATATTTTTAGCTTTTTTATATATCTTTTCGATTTCTTTTTTGAAATAACAAAAATGTGAAATATGATAATTCGATATAAGTTCGATCACCTTTGAATAGGATCGTTGTTCCAATAATTCTAAAGCAGTGAGATATACAATAACTTCACATTGACTCATTCTTTGATATTTTTTCTTAAATTCTTCTAAACTGAAAACACCTTTCTGATAAATCATAAGTAACAGTTTATTACATAAGCTCTCATTTTCTCGAAGTGAAGGGTTAGCTAACAGTGAATCAGCAATTATCACAAAATCATCTGTATCTTTTTCCGAAAGCAAATCCAGAAAGGTCATTTGGAAATCTTGAAAACGATTCAAAGACAGTGAATGAATTATCCACTTGCTCATCTGATCTTGAAGCGTTGGATCATGATATAATTCACTGATCGCTCTTGTAATTCCCTGAACCAGATAATTTCTGCGATTAACAGGATATGTCAGTTTTTCCAGTTCTTCCAAATAGGTTTGTACTTTTTCAAATTCTTTTTCTTTTTGAAACACTTGCAGGTTGTCTAAAAATCTCTTTTCAAAATTGACATAATCATAAATATTGGGTTTTGGTTTGCTGCTGATCATAAGAACATAAAGATCTCGAAGAGTATCGACTTTTTGTTCAAGAAGACTTTCTTGTTTAACTTTCACATATAAAGCTGCCATATGTCCACACTCGTGAATGTTTTTTGCTAACCGGCAATTACATTTTTTTATTGTAAGCTGTTTATTTGAATTAAAAACAAGCTTTACATGATAAATTTGATCATCATTTACATAAGCTTCAATTGTATTCAGATTCTTTGATAAATTGAATACTTTACTTTGCTGATAAAACCTTAATCCTTTTTGATAAACTAAATAACTGAAGGGTTTGTCCATATTTACCTCTATTCTTATTTTATAATTATAGCATAATCTTACCCATGGACAATTAAATCTATAAAAATATATTTTTCATTTGTTGTTACTCATCTTTTACCATTTTTATAAATCAGTAACTTGAACATGATTGAAAATGAAAAGAAGATCCTCAAGATCCTCTATGTTTATTGACTTCTACACTAAAAAAAGACATAACCGAAGTTATGCCTTAATATTCAACTATTTATTGATGTTGTAGAAAGCGCTCTTTCCTAAGAATTTAGCACTGTCACCTAATTCATCAGCGATTCTGATCAATTCATTGTATTTAGCGATACGGTCAGTTCTTGACATAGATCCAGTCTTGATCTGTCCTGCGTTAAATGCAACAGCGATGTGTGCAATTGTTGTATCTTCAGTTTCTCCTGAACGGTGAGAAACAACAGCTGTATATCCAGCTTCTTTAGCCATCTGCATAGCATCAAATGTTTCAGTTAATGTACCAATCTGATTTACTTTGATCAGAATTGCATTAGCGATATGTTTTTCAATACCTTCCTTCAGGATAGCAGGATTTGTAACGAATAAGTCATCTCCAACCAGCTGAACTTTGTCACCAATGCGATCAGTCAGTTTCTTCCATCCATCCCAGTCTCTTTCTCCAAGACCATCTTCGATAGATACGATTGGATATTTTTCTACCCATTCTGCAAACATATCGATCATTTCATCAGTTGTCTTAGTTCCCTGTCCTGATTTAGCTAAATCATACTGTTTTGTTTCTGGGTTGTAGAATTCACTTGCAGCAACGTCCATTGCGATGCAGATGTCTTCACCTGGAACATATCCAGCAGCTTTGATAGCTTCAACAATCAATTCAAGAGGTTCTTCATTACCTTCACGGCAGCTAGGAGCAAATCCACCTTCGTCACCAACGTTTGTGTTGTATCCTTTTCCTTTTAATACTTTACGCAGATTGTGGAATGTTTCAGCACCCATTCTCAATGCTTCGTTGATTGATTTTGCACCAACTGGCATGATCATGTATTCCTGGAAGTCAACCGTTGAATCTGCATGGCTTCCACCGTTTAATACGTTCATCATAGGAACTGGTAAAGTCTTACCGTTGAATCCGCCCAAATATCTGTATAAAGGCATTCCATAGTAATCAGCAGCTGCATGTGCACAAGCCATTGAAATACCTAATAATGCGTTAGCTCCATATTTAGACTTGTCTTTTGTTCCATCTAATTCGATCAAACGGTTATCGATAGCTACCTGATCAGTAACATCCATACCGATAATTTCTTCTGCAAGAATATCATTTACGTTAGAAACAGCTTTTAAAACTCCTTTTCCTAAGAAACGAGTCTTGTCACCGTCACGTAATTCAAGAGCTTCTCTTTCTCCAGTTGAAGCACCTGATGGTACCATAGCGCGGCCAAACGCACCAGAATCAGTTGTAACTTCTACTTCAACAGTAGGGTTTCCACGTGAATCAATTACTTCGCGTGCATATACATCAATAATAATAGGCATGTAAATTTTCCTCCTTGTTAAATTTTACACAACAAGTATACCACAACCCCTATTCAAAATAAAGGTTTAATTCTTATTTCTTCCTTGTTTTTCTGCCATTCATCATACTTACTCCAAGCATAATTAAAGCAAGCGGCCAGTATTGAACAGCCAGCATATTGATAAGTTGAGTCATCTGTTTTGTATCAATGGATGAGCGAATTAATAAGAAGATTCCGCTGATACATAGTATCATACCAAGTCGTTTTTTCATACATTTATCCTTTGGATTTATCATATATGTCAAAACCGAAAAAACATGTCACAAAAAGATGAAACTTATTAAAAGCAAAGGAATTTCGCCTTTGCTTATCTTTTCATAATGCTGTTGACCTTAAATCCATTTTCATTGAGATCTTTTTCAAGATCTTCTGTATCAATAACATCACTTCTCAAAATGAGATCTGCAGTGGTATCGTCATTGTTTCGATATACTGTAAAGTTGGTGATATTGGCATTATTGGCAACAAATACCTTACTGACTTCACCAAGAATTCCTAATGTATCAGGAACACGAACATCAATTCGACTTCCTTTGCGATTATATCCTAAAATATCTAAGAAAGCTTTAAATAGATCATTTTGTGTTAAAATTCCAACCAATACTCCATCATCAACAACCGGAAGACAGCCAATGTCATGTGCCAACATCAAATCTGCAGCATCTTCAAGTAATTTATCTGAAGAAATCGTCACCAGATCTTTCAACTTAATCATCACTGTTTTCACACTGGTACGATTTAAAAGATAATTCAGTTCAAAAACACTCAGGCTTGTAGCACCGCCTACTCCTTTTGAAGTAATCAATCCTTTGGTTACCAGTCCCACCAGTTTTCCATTTTCCATTACCGGAAGACGATGCAGGTTTTTTTCACTCATAATATCTGCAGCTTTCGAAATCACATCGTTTGCATCAATCGTAATAGGATTTTTTGTCATTTCATTTTTTACGTACATAGTTTATCCTCCCAGGTAAGCTTTTTGAATTTCTTCTGATTCACTTAATTCTTTTCCTGTACCACTCAATACAATTTTTCCGTTTTCCAGCACATACGCCCGATCTGCGATAGAAAGTGCCATTCTTGCATTTTGTTCAACCAATAATACTGTTGTTCCCTGCTTATGAATATCTTCAATGATTTTAAAGATTTCTTTAACTAGGATCGGTGCCAATCCCATACTAGGCTCATCTAACAGCAAAATCTTTGGTTTTGCCATCAGTGCTCTTCCCATAGCCAGCATCTGCTGCTCACCGCCTGAAAGCGTTGATGCGTCCTGTGAGCTTCTTTCTTTTAAAATAGGAAAGCGTTCATAGACTTTTTCTAAATCCTTTTTGATTTCTGCCTTATCTTTCCTTAAATAAGCCCCCATCAATAAGTTCTCATAAACGCTTAGTCCAGGAAATATTCTTCGACCTTCAGGAACCTGTGTAGTTCCCTTTAAGACGATATTTTTTGATTTGGTTTTTGTCAAATCAGCTCCTTCAAATAATATTTCACCACTGGTAGCCTTTAAAATACCGCTGATTGTATGAAGCAAAGTTGTCTTACCTGCTCCATTGGCTCCAATAAGAGATACGATTTCTTTTTCATTAACAACTAAAGAAACATCTTTTAAGGCATGAATCACACCATAATGCACATTTAAATCTTTTATTTCAAGCATTAGATTTCCTCCCCCAGATAAGCCTCAATTACGCGAGGATGATTCTTTATTTCTTCAGGTGTTCCATTTGCAATGCATTTTCCATAATCCAATACATAAATTCTTTCACAGATATTCATGACAAGCGACATATCGTGTTCAATTAAAATAATCGTGATTTTATATTTTTCTTTTATTTCATGAATCAGGGAAGTCAATTCACTGGTTTCCTGAGGATTCATCCCGGCAGCCGGTTCATCCAAAAACAGAATTTTAGGCTGTGTTGCCAAAGCACGAGCAATCTCTAAACGACGTTGTTCTCCATAAGGCATATTTTTTGCTAGTTCATTCTTTTTATGATCAAGATGAACGATTTTCAACAGCTCCAAAGACTCTTTTTCAACTCTTTCTTCTTCAGCATAATACTTTGGTAAGCGAAGAATACCTGATAGTGCACCATAGCGAATATTTTTATGCATGGCAATTTTAACATTATCTAAAACTGTCAAATTTTTAAATAAACGAATATTCTGAAAAGTTCGTGCCAAGCCTAATGAAGTAATCACATAAGGTTTTAATCCGCCAATACTTTTCATTTTTCCATCAACATTTAATTCTATAGTTCCTGAGCTTGGTTCATAAACTCCTGTCAGCAGGTTAAAAAGCGTTGTTTTCCCGGCACCGTTAGGACCAATTAAACCAATCAGCTCTTGTTCATGAATTTCCATATTAACATGATTAACGGCACAAAGACCACCAAAGTTTCTTGTAAGATCACTTACTTTTAATACACTCATGATTTAGCCCCCTTTTTCTTTTTCAGCTTTTCAAAAAGCGATGAAAAAGTAAATTCTTTTGTTCCCAAAAGACCGCTTGGTCTAAAAATCATAATAAGAATCAGCGCTAAAGCATAAACGATCATACGAATACCGGCAAAGTTTTGCAGGAAAGTATTGATTAAACCAAGTACAATAGCCGCAATGACACTTCCCGTAATACTGCCCATTCCGCCAAATACAACAATAACTAAAATATCAATGGATTTGTTGAACGTAAACATTCCCGGCTTAATAATATAGAAATTTCCAGCATAAAGTGCGCCAGCCCAAGAAGCAATGACTGCTCCAATGATAAAAGCAAGAATTTTATACTTGGTTGTATTAATTCCCATGGCTTCAGATGCAATCTCATCTTCACGGATTGAAATACATGCTCTTCCGGCAGCACTTCTGCCAAAATTCACTATAATCAGGATAGCAAGTGCCATCATAAAATACATCATGGTAAAGTTTACCACTCTAGGAAGTACCAGTCCTGCTGCCCCATTGGTAATTTCCATGTTTAATACGATGATTCGAATGATTTCTCCAAAACCTAAAGTAGCAATGGCAAGATAATCTCCTTTTAATCGCAGTGTTGGAATCGCAACCACTAATGCAATAAGTGCATTGAGAACCATACCGATTAATATACCAATTACAAATCCTTCAATACCACCTATCTGCTTGATCATAATACCTGCACAATAAGCTCCAACACACATAAAGCCTGCATGTCCCAGAGAAAACTGTCCGCAAATGCCAATAATTAGATTTAGAGATACAGCTAGAATAATGTTTACAATAATTGTCTGAATTACCGTTTGATATACAGGATTGATAATACCAGCACTCATCAGTCCCATCAAAACAAAATAGCTTCCAAAGCATAAAATCAGCCAACAAAGATTATTCCGATTGAATAGCTTTTTCATACTAAACCTTCTCTTTCACATTCTTGCCTAATAGTCCTGCTGGCTTGATGACAAGAATCACAATTAAAATCACATATACTACAGCATCTTTAAACAGCGATCCACCATATCCGGTAACGATTGATTCACAGATACCTATAAAAAAGCCCCCAAACATAGCACCCGGAATAATTCCAATACCGCCAAATACGGCCGCAATAAATGCTTTTACACCAGGCAGCATTCCCATTAAAGGGTTAATCGAGCTATAATAAATACCAACCAAAACTCCGGCAGCTCCTGCTAATGCACTGCCGATTGCGAACGTAAATGAAATCGTTGCATCAACATTGATTCCCATCAACCTAGCGGCATTGGCATCTGTTGAAACAGCGCGCATAGCACGACCGATCTTTGTTCTCTTTACAATAAATTGTAATAAGATCATCAATAAAATAGTTGTAACAAAAATTACAATTTGGTGTGTCGTAATACGAAGTCCTGCTATCATATATACTTCATTATTCAAAACCTGCGGAAATGAACGTGGTGTAGTTCCCATTATCTTCTGAGTTCCAGATTCCAGAAAATAGGAAACTCCAATCGCGGTAATCAAAGCAGCAATTCGTGTTGCATTTCTTAAAGGTTTATAGGCAATTCTCTCTATTACAACACCTACTAGAGCACTGCCTGCCATGGCAATCAAGATTGCCGGAATAAAACCCACATGAAGATATGTAATAGCCAAAAATCCAAAATAGGCTCCAAGCATGTAAATATCTCCATGAGCAAAGTTAATCAGTTTGATAATACCATAAACCATTGTATAACCTAATGCTATTAAGGCATAAATACTTCCAAGTGAAAGTCCATTGATGAGTTGTTGAAAAAAAACAGTCATAATCTTACCTCCATTTAGTGAAATAAATAGGAGAAAGAATCCTTTCTCCTATTTTTCATATCATTTAAATTGACTGAATTAATCTTTGTCAGGTGTTACCGTTACTACGTCTGTCTGAACACCATCTTTTAATTCAACAACCAAAACTGATTTAATTGGAGTGTGTGTAGCATCAAATGTGAACTCACCGGTAACACCAGAGAAACTCATTTCTGCAACTGCCTTATTAATTGCTTCTTTATCTGTTGAACCAGCTTTTTCAATTGCATCAATCAACAGGTTTGTTGCATCAAATGCTAAAGCAGCAAACATGCCTGGTTCTTCATTATATTCTTTTTTATATGCATCAATAAATGCCTGTAATTTATCACTTGCATTCACTGTTGTATAAGCCGTAGTATAATAAACATTATTTAAGTTTTCAGCACCAGCTAAGTCAGCTAATGTTACGGCATCAAATCCATCAGCACCGATAATTGGACAATCAATACCTAAACTTCTAGCTTGTTTAATAATTAAACCTGCTTCACTATAATAACCTGGAATATATAAAACATCGAAATCTTTTGAAGCCAGTGATGTCAATACAGATGAGAATTCTGAATCACCATCCTGATAGGATTCATTTGCCACAACCGTACCGCTAAGTTTAGTAAACTGTTCTGTGAAAGCAGCATTTAATCCTTTCGCATAATCACTGGAAATAGATCCATAAATGGCAGCTTTCTTTGCTTTCAGAGTATCTGCGGCAAACTGTGCCATGGCAGCTCCCTGATAAGAGTCTTCAAAGCAAATACGATAAACATACTCATAAACATTTGAATCAGGATCCAATGTCTGATTATTTGCCGTTGCACTTGGTGAAACTACCACCACTTGAGCATCATTCAAAACAGGATAACTTGCTGAGCTTGCTCCAGAAGTAGCAGGTCCTACAACACCTGCAACACCATCAGAAACTAGCTTCGCTGCTAATGAAATAGCTTCATTTTCGTCTGATTTATTGTCATATTTGACATAGTCATAAGTAAACTGATGTTTTCCATCTTCGTTTGCCAGTTTAATAGCCAGCTGACTTCCTTTCAGTTCAGCGTTTCCATAATCCGCTACTGTACCAGTCAATTCATAATGAAGACCAATCTTTACTGTATCGCCTTCTGATGTTCCACCGCCTGAACAGGCTGTTAAAGTGGCTAATGACAACGCCCCTGCTGTCAAAACCTTCAATAGTTTTTTCGAGTCCATATTCTTAATCTCCTTTTATTTGTTGAGTTTATTATAAATCTTTTTTATTAATTTTCAACC
>CAMEIZ010000013.1 GCA_945919165.1 uncultured Traorella sp. | reverse complement strand
TAAAATGTACCTTTTTCAAATAAAACACTAACATGATCCAAGATAACTCTTTTTTTATCTCCATCTCTATATGAAAAACATAAATTCTTTGTTTCAAGTATTGTCATAATATCTCCCTCTTATGAAAGTAACTCTTTCGGACTGATTTTCATCATTTTTGTAATAGGATATACACTTGCCATCAGAATCACAATACTTCCACCTATCATCATGATCATGGAATACTTAAGATCAAGCTTGCTCTGATAGTTTTCTATGATCATTTCTTCTTCTATTTTCTCATCGACTTTCAATGTGTCATGAATCATTTCATTAGTCAGATTTTTTCCGATTTTATTTCCGGTATAGATTGCTGCACTTAAACTGATCAGACAGATCAGCCAGATTTCACAGAATACCTGGAAGAGAATCTTTTTTCGTTTTTCTCCTAAAGAAAGATAAAGACCAATTTCTTTTTTTCTGGATTTCACATAGTAATTTAAAATCAATGATAATAATATAACTGCTGCCAACAACGCAAATAAAATAATAAAAAGTGAAATCAGTTTTAATTTATTAATCGGATCAGAAACAGCATAATAATCATCTAGAGATGATACAAGATAAAAACCAACATATTGTCGTACCGATTGGTTTAGATCTGATATAAAGCTCTCCACATCATCAGGATTTTTTAATCTGAAAAAACCATTAATAAGAGCTATATCCCCATAAGAACTTACTCCTTCGCCATAAAGTGAATCAACTTCTTTGATTCTTTCTCCTATCTTTTTTAAAGTTTGGTAAGGAATATATGGATCATCACAATATACCGAATAATTTACATTTTTCTCCATTATTTTCGTACTGTCTTTCACGAAATTCGGATGATAAATACCAATAACTTCAAAATCAAACCTTTCACGATGAACTGTTTTTGTTTCTTGCGTCTCTAAATTACTTTTTTTTGTTAAAAATTCAATTGAAATGGTTTCACCTGCATGATAAGGTGACCCATCCTTTTTCACAAAGCGATCACTTAAAAGAATTGACATCGATCCGTCTTGAAGTTCCTGTTGATTGAATTCCCTACCCTCAATAATGCGAAATTCTTTTTCTAATACATCAATCATAGGTGTCTGACTTACACTGATTAACTGCAAATCACTCATTTCACCCAGTAAACCGAAATAGCTACCATCCTTTTGAAGTGCTAAAAGATTATGTTCCAAATAAAACTCATGTGTTGGGGGCAGTGCTTGAAAAAAATCCCCATATAAGACTCGTTCATCATTCAGATATTCTTTTAATTCTTCTACTGCTTGTAATGCTTTAAGATGTACGGTTTCATATTCAGGCAAGCTTTTATTAATCACAATAAAATTATAGATATCAGATTTTAAATAAACATTAGCACCTAGCTGCTGTTTAATTAACCTATTAAGCTGCGTCGTACTTTGATAAACAGTATAGGAAGCACAGATAAAGGAAGCAATCAGAAAAACAGAAATCATGAATAATATCGTTCTTTTTAAATTATTAGCGATATTGTAATAAATGCGCTGGAACGAATTCATTTTTAGCTTTCTCCTTATAGTAAGAAAAACGATTTATTACTTTAAATCGTCTTTCAAATGTAGTTTATCCGTAATATATAGTAGGTGATGCATTCATGTGATATGAAATTGTAACTTTAACAGTACCTAAATAAGTACTATTTTTATAAATATTATATGTAATTTTTATTCTTAAATACTGATTGGCATCGATATTTGAACTATAACCTGTTGCTGTCATCGCTGACTCAATTGAAAAAGTATAACCAGATGTAATTGTTGTTGAAGTATATTTATTAAATCCAAGCAATACTTCTCCAGTTCCAGTATTTGTTCTTCTTAATTTATAGTTAATTCCACGATTTTCATTCATTTTACCTCCAATATTTATATTAAAACTATATAATTTTTAATTATTTAATTAAAGTCTTTTTTTTCTCTATTATTTTATGATAATATATATAAGTATGATTTTAATAAATATTTAAATAATAAAAAAATTAAATCTTTATTTATATGAAACTTGCATTTTTAATAATAAACGTTTATTCAATCACACGACAATAACTAATAGTTCTAAAATCTTTTTCCTTTAGTTTTATATTGAAAATTATAAAATTTATTATGTATATAAATAAAAGTGCCTAATAAAGGCACTTTTAGAATTTTTTAATGTGTTGGAAAGAAGGCTTTACGGTCTTCTTTCAGATTTGCTTTCACAATAGCACTAACTAAATCGCTTACTTTTGATAGTTCTTCGATTTGACCGTTTTCCTGTAGGATCCAGATATTATGTCCTTCTAAACCGCTGTAAGGTTTGTAGGGCCTTTGACTGGCTTCATCCGTAATCACATAGTAGTCTGGATCATATCCCAGATTTTCTACCTGTTTTTTAATTCGTGTTAAATCCTGATTGTCATGAATATCTTCGTACTCAAATAAGTCTCTATCTAAAAGTCTTCGTGCTAAGTCTTTACTGATTGGATCATTGGATTCACTTAATAAGGTAAATCCATACAGAGCTGCCGATTCATCCATTTTAAAGTGATCCGTTATCGTATCCTTTTGTTGTAAGAATGGTAAAAACATTTTCAGTTCAGAAAGCTGTTTTGGATCTTTTTGATAAAGGTCTTTCATTCGTTTGAATAAACTATGAAGTATCGCTTCATAACTTCGTGTTACCGGATGATAGTAAACTTGCCAGTACATATGGTATCTTGCCATAATATAGTCTTCTACTGTATGAATACCGCTCTTTTTCACAACGATTTTATTTTCTCTGACGCGCATGGTTCTTAAGATTCTTTCTAAATCGAAGTTTCCATAACTGGTTCCCGAAAAATAAGCATCACGTAATAAATAATCCATACGATCTGCATCTAATTGTCCTGATACGATTTGATTAAGAAGTTCATTAGGATGTGTATAATCAATAATTGAGGCAACTTTATCAGGGAAATCACTGGAAATCTTTTTTAAGATTTCATGAACCTGTGTATTTTCCAAAATCACTCGTTGGGTATATACTTCATGTTTCACCGGTGTAATGGCTTCAAAGGCATGACTGAAAGGGCCATGACCCAAATCATGCAGAAGAGCTGCACACATCACTGTTATTTTATCTTCTTCACTGAGTTCCTTTAATCCGCTGACTTCATTTACCATTCGTCGAGTAATTTCATAGACACCTAAAGAATGAGCAAAACGTGAATGCTCCGCTGAATGATAAACCTGAAAAGTTCCACCCAATTGATGAATTCTTCTCAGTCGCTGAAATTCACGAGAATTGATCAAATCCCATATCACCTGATATTCAACATGAATATAACCATGTACCGGATCTCTCATAACTTTGACTTCATTTGTTTTTGGAAACATAATCTCACCACCTGATTCTAGTATACTCTTTAATTCAACATTATTTTTGTTGCATTACATAACAAACTGCTTCACTGACACTTCTAACGACCTTGAAAGCTCTTTTTTGAATTTCTTCACTGGCACAAGTAAGAGTAAACCCCTGATAAGCCTGAATCATTTCAAGATCATTATAAGAATCACCTATCACATAAGCTTTCTCATATTGGCCTGTTTTCATCAGCCAGTCAACTGCTTTTTTCTTTCCGGCTTGTTTTGAAACAATATCAATACAATTTTTATTCACATAAAAACTGCAATCATATTCCTTTTCAAGTTCTTTTGCACATTCTCTGGCTTCCATCTCGCTTAAAAAACCTACACTGCATGAATAAATATCATTGAAATCAAGATCTTTCATATGATGAATAGGATGATACCATTTTTTATTGGCTTTATATGAAAGTATTTTTTGTCTTAAAGTTGTCTTCATAGGTTTATGATAAGTTTGATGATGTCCCATAATGGCAAAATGTCGAATTTTATATTTCTCCATTGCCTTTTCCAGTTGTTTCACATCAATATGTAATTTCTCTTCATGAAGAATATTCCCATCTTTATCAAGAATCAACGCTCCGCTGAAACAGGCATAATAATCTGGATGAAGATTTTCTTCTTGTACATCCTTATGTACAGTATGATAATCTCTTCCGGTCACAATCGCAAAAGCATTTTCTTTTTGAAAATTTTGAATGCTTTTCACATTTTCCTTGAAACTGTCTTTTTTCAAAGGGCCAAAGTATAAGGTTCCATCAAAATCTGAGGCAAATAATCTCATGATAAATATTCTCCTATCATTTGAAACAATTCACTGATTTTTTTATGATGATAAATGCATTCTTCTACATCTTTTTTTGGATAAAGGTGATTGGAGGATACGTTAAGTGCTTCACTTTGTTCATCATATACATAATCTCCGCCCCATTCATTCTTATAAACCATACCTATGTAACCACTCATCATGTCGATAAACCGGTCAACATTTTCCAAACTGCCTTCTTGTAAGGCTTCATAAGCATTTTCAAATAAAATATCCAACACTTCCAGTGAAACTGCAGAACAATCTAAATCGATCTTAAAATTTTCATCCATGTATTCCATGCAGTCTAAACAATTTGAGAGATATTTATATTCAACCAGATTGATGCCTTTTCCTTCTTGATGAAGCTTTTCTGTTTGATCATTGAATTCTTTTACTAGTTTTTCATAGATTTTCTGATTCATATTACTTCTCCACTAACACTGAAGCTATGGCTAAAACACCTTCTTCATGACCAACAAAGCCCATTTTTTCACCACGGGTTGCTTTTACACTTACCTGATCTATATCACATTCACACATTTTCGCTATATTTTCTCTCATCTTTTGAATATGAGGCGCCATTTTTGGTTTTTCAATATTAATTGTAGAATCGATGTTAACAATATGATAGCCTTTTTCTTTCATCATATCGACACATCCCTTTAATATCAGCATCGAATCCATATCCTTAGTCTGATCGCTCGTATCCGGAAAATGTTTGCCCAGATCACCTAATGCCAAAGCACCTAATATTGCTTCACTGATCGCATGCAGCAACACATCAGCATCACTGTGCCCCAAGCATCCTTTATGGTGTTCGATTTCCACTCCACCTAAAATCAGTTTTCTGTTTTCAACTAACTGATGAATATCCATTGACTGTCCAATTCTTATCATAAACTTCTCCTTTTTAAACAGCTTTATTATAACATTTTCCTAATCAGATGAATATGCCCGAATGAAAACAGCAAGGATTTACATCCTTGCTGATATTACCATTCTATTTTTCTCTGTGCCCCGATTTCAAAATGATATTTCACAATTCCCAAATCGATTTTTGAATAAAAGCCAAGCCCTGCTTTGACAGTAACTTTATTCTCTTTATAATCAAACATAAATTTCTGTTGATTCATCGCTGTAGGTGCTAACAGGGCAGCTTCTACACCCTCTTTATACCACTGCGGCATTGTTTCATTGATATTGGCAAGTTTTTCAATAGGTTTTGAAGAATGAGCTTTTCCCTGTGTACATCCATATCCCAGTGCAATAACAATACAAAGCTTTTCATTCTGATTCAATGTAAAGGCTGTTTTCACTTTGTTGTATGTTAAAGCTACCCAGCATGTATTTAATCCCAATTGCTGTGCTAAAAGCACTAAATGCTCGCCATAATAGCCACATGTTTCTTCTAAGGTATTTCCTTTTGGTCCAATCATGGCGATATAATTGGTTACTCCACTGAAATTTCCATAATGAGCCATAAAGCCGTCAAAAGCTTTCGGTTCATTTGTAATGAGCTGGATATGCAAGCCACTTTTTTGATTGCATTTTTCAATTTCTTTTTCTAATTCATCAATGATTTCTTTTTCAATTGGTTTATCCAGATACTGTCTCACACTGTGACGTATCTTCATTGCTTCCATAACATTCATTTTGTTTTCTCCTTTTTTAGTATTTCATCATCATTCCCACTTCTGTCAGGAAAACTCTCCATCATTTTTCTGGCATGCAATAACATTTCGATCAGACGGTTGAATGCTTCCATATCGGCATCAAAATAATAATAGTTTTTGGTACCTTCTTTACGCATTTTTAAAATTCCCGCTTCTTTCAGAATTTTAATGTGATGCGAAACTGCCGGTCTTGATAAGTTTGTTCTTTTCGCAATCTCAAAAACACGAACACCATTGCAATTTCCCATTCGCATCATTTCCAATATGAGATATTGCCGATTTTCATCTCCAAGAGCTAATAAAGTTTTCTGACAGCTTTCAAACTCAGCTGACAAACATTGAATATCTTCGCTAAGTGCTGACATTCATCCACCTCCGTTTAATCTTTTCAACCACTATACCATAATCTTATAAAAAAAACTTAATAGTAAAGAAAATCGAGATGATTATTTTAAAAAAACGATCTGATGACTCAGATCGCTATAAGATTTCTTCTTCAATTGGATTTTGATCAATAATGACATTTTCGACTTCTTTTTTAAATTCTTTGATTTTCTTTTGAAGAATAAAAATCGTAACTAAGTCACATACACCATTGACGATCAAGGAAGCTCCAACAAAAATAATTATGGAAAAATAAGCCGTAAATGGATAAAAAATCATCAAAAATCCAAATAATAAAGTGATCAAAGCTCCAAGCAAGACAAGCCACCAACGATTGTAACGCATACGCTTTAAATCCACCGCATTTTGTATTTTTATCACACTATCAACCAAAACAATTAATCCCATAGCTGTTGGTAACGTGGCAATCAGTACTTCGGGTACCATTAGAACATAAACTCCAATGACAATCCCAATAATTCCTTTTACTAAATGATATTGATACGTCACATATTCAACTTTTTGTGTGAAATAGATAATACCATGTACAACTCCATAAAAAATAGCCAAAGCTCCAATCACATAGCAGATAAATGTTCCGCTTGTCTGAGGAAAAGCTACCAGAATAATTCCTACAAGCAGATAAAAAATGGAAACTAAAACCATATTCTTCTTTAATTCTTTGATTAGATCCAGCATATTATTCACCTCTATATTTGTATTATACCCTTTTTTTTAACAAATGCGGTAAACAAATACTTGAAAATGTAGAAAAGCTGAAGATTATAACTTCAGCTTTTGGTTCTCTTCATCATAGCAACTGAGAATTATTTTATTTTCTTTCAGTGTTTTTGACACATCAATAATTCTTTGATTCAGTGATCCTTTAAATCTTAAAGCATGGTGTTTTTGATCATTCACAAAGCGTCCGTCTACCAGTACATCAACACATTCCAGCAGTTTTTTCTTATTTTCATCCTTCAGCAATTCTTCAAACAGATAGCCGGTGTATGCCCAAACATTCATTTTTTTTGATTTCGCATATTTTGCGATTTCAATTAAAGGTAAAGGCTGTTCAAAAGGCTCGCCTCCTGAAAAGGTAATTCCGGATTGCAGTTTTGTCTGATCAATCAAATCTTTGATCGTTTGTACATCTTCTTCAAAACCTTGATGAAAATCATGCGTTTGCGGATTGTGACAAAATGGACAGTGATGCGGGCATCCCTGTGTCCAAACAACAATTCTAAGTCCAGGACCATCGACAATGGAATCAATATTGCATTTGGCAGCTAAGCGCAGTTTATTTGATGTCATGTTTTACGCGATCATGCTCCTCGGCTCTTTTTCCATCATTAAAGCGGTCCAGCGTTCCTACAAGATAGCCGGTAATACGACGAATCTTATCAAACTTCACTTCGCCTTTTGTTTCATCACGTCCGCATTTTGGACAAATATGTCCTTCAATCACACCGGAATAGCCACAGCAAGGGTCACGATCCACAGGATGATTGATACTTCCATATCCAATACCGCTTTCTTTCATGCAGCGAACAACCGCTTCAAAGGCTTCCAGGTTGTTTGACGGATCTCCATCCATTTCAATATAGGAAATATGTCCTCCATTTGTCAATTCGTGATAAGGTGCTTCAATGCGAATCTTATCAAAAGCATTAATATGATAATACACTGGAACATGGAATGAATTTGTGTAATATTCACGATCTGTCACACCTTGGATAATACCGAATCGTTTTTTATCGATTCTTGTAAATCTTCCGGATAATCCTTCAGCAGGTGTAGCTATCAATGAGAAATTCAAATGATCTATTTTTGATTGTTGATCCATTCTTTCTCTCATATGAGAAATAATCTTAAGACCCAATTGCTGGGCTTCTTCACTTTCACCATGGTGAACACCAATACAGGCTTTCAAACATTCTGCCAGTCCGATAAACCCGCATGTCAATGTACCCTGTTTCACAAGTTCTTCCAAAGTATCATTCCAGCCCAACTGATCAGAGCCTCTCCATACACCTTGTCCCATAAAGAAGCTGGGCAATCACAGCATCAATTTTAGCATCTAATTCACTGAAGAATCCTACTTCATCAAATTTACCTAATGTTACAACTCCATGTTTAATTCCAATACGAGGAAGATTAATTGAAGTAAAGGAGCAGTTTCCTCTTCCGGTAACCGTTGATTCTCCATTTACATTGGATACAACACGGGTACGGCATCCCATATAGGTTGCTTCAGAATCAGGATTATTTGGTAAATAATACTGTTTATTGAATGGAGCATCCAAAAATGAAAAGTTTGGAAACAGACGTTTTGCTGAACAGCGACAACTCAGTTTAAACAAATCATAGTTTGGATCTTCTTGATTATAGTTTACACCTTCTTTAACCTTAAAGATTAAAATTGGGAAAATAGGTGTTTCACCATTTCCTAACCCTGCTTCCTGAGCCAGAATCAGATTTTTGGATACCATTCTTCCTTCTTCACTAATATCTGTTCCAAAGTTAATGCTGGAGAAAGGTACCTGTGCTCCGGCACGTGAATGCATCGTATTTAAATTATGGATGAATCCTTCCATGGATTGATAGGTTTTCTTATCTGTTTCCTGATAGGTTTCATCATAAGCAAATTTTTCTATTTTTTCGATTTCAGCCTCATTACAGCCATATTTTTCTGCCAAAAGCTGATGCAGAGCATCTAAATATTCACTCTCCATATTAATACGAGGGAAAACACCTGTCTTTTCTTCCAGTTTTTTCAGTTCTTCAACCACTGTTTCATCAGCACTCTTCATTAATTCCAGTGCTTTTTTTACATTTGCATAATATGTTTTCTTAAATGTTTTGACTACACCCGGTGCCATGTAATAATCAAAAGCAGGTACACTTTGACCTCCATGTTGATCATTTTGATTACTTTGAATTGCAATCGCTGCCAAAGCACCATATGACATGATATCCTGTGGTTCTCTTAAAAAACCGTGTCCTGTTGAAAATCCATGATGAAAAAGCTTGGAAAGATCAATCTGACAGCAAGTCAGTGTTCCCATATTCATAAAATCCATATCATGTACATGAATATCACCATTTTCATGAAGAAGTACGTGTTCCGGATTCATCATTTGACTCATACAGAATTCTTTGGACACCGCACTTCCATACTGAAGCATTGTTCCCATTGCTGTATTTCCATCAATATTGGCGTTGTCACGCTTCAGATCACTTTCTTTTGAATCTGAAAAAGTGATTTCCTTGATTGATTTCATCAATCGTGTTTTCATATTTCGAATCTTGGTGCGCTCTGCACGATACAAGATATATTTTTCACTTGTCTTGGCATGACCTGTTTCAATTAATACCTTTACAACAGCATCTTGCACTTGTTCAACAGATGGAATCGCATCTCTGTATTCACGATTCAGCAATGATACGACACGATCTGTCAGGTATTCCGCCATACTGTAATCAGCTTCTGTACCTTCTTCTTTTGCCACTTTTGTAGCCGCTAAAAAAATAGCACGCGTGATTCTTTCAGGAATGAAATGGTCCTCACGCCCGTCTCTTTTTCTTATTTTCGTAATCATATTCTTGTCCTCCGGTGAAAAAACTAATTTTATTATAGCTTTATTTTGTATGCTTTACAATGAATTTGACTGATGAAAATCATTTACATTTCTGTCAGACTTTTCAAACTAAAAGCGATCTTTCGATCGCCTTACAGTTTCACAAAGTTTTCAACATTCAGTACAAAGATAGTAGCTCCTCCTACTTGTACTTCTACTGGGAAGGAAGCAAATCTTCCAATATCATAAGATGATGTTGCAGGAACAACTTCTGTTCTTCTGGATGAATATTCACCAATCACTTCAATTGCCTTATCAACTTTTTCATCCTCACATCCGATAATAAGCGTTGTATTACCGGCACGAAGGAATCCTCCTGTTGTCGCCAGACGAGTTACTGAATACCCTTCTTTTGTCAATGCACTTGATGCAGTTGGAGCATCATCATTTGACATGATTGCTAATAATAATTTCATAGTGTTCACCTCACCTATTGACATTATATCATAATTTTTTCATAACAATGTGAAAAAAATGTCATTCTTAGACATTAAAGCGAAAATGCATAACATCACCATCTTCAACAATATAGTCTTTTCCTTCAATTCTTAGTTTTCCGGCTTCTTTAATGGCAACTTCACTTTCATACTTGTCAATATCTTCAAATTTATAAACTTCAGCTTTAATAAAACCTTTCTGGAAATCAGTATGAATAATTCCCGCACATTCAGGAGCACTCATCCCTTTTTTAAAAGTCCAGGCTCGGCATTCATCTTCGCCGGCTGTCAAAAATGTACAAAGATTTAAAATGTTATACGCTGCCTTGACTACTTTGTCCAATCCGCTTTCATCAATTCCCAAATCCTGAAGGAACATCTCTTTATCTTCTTTTTCCATTTCTGAAAGCTCTTCTTCTATTTTTGCGGAAATCGGAATGACAAGATTGTTTTCTGCTTTGGCATATTCACATACCTTCTGGTAATATTCATTGGAGCTTGGATCACCAATTTCAGTTTCACTCATATTAGCAACATAAATCATTGGCTTTAATGTCAGCAAAGAGAAATTCTTCACTAACTGATATTCATCTTTGCTAAGCTCAACACTTCTGGCTGCTTTTCCTTCTAAAAGAACTGATTGAAGTTTTTTTAATACTTCCAGTTCACTTTTGGCATCAGCATCTCTTGTTGTCTGTGCTTTTCTTTCTACTTTGCTGATACGATTTTCAACTGTTTGAAGATCTGCCAATGTCAATTCCAGATTTATAATTTCAATATCACGAATTGGATCAACACTGCCTTCAACGTGAGTGATGTTTGGATCATCAAAGCAACGTACGACATGTGTAATTGCATCACATAAACGAATATTGCTTAAAAACTGATTTCCCAGACCCTCTCCTTTGCTGGCACCCTTCACCAAACCAGCAATATCTGTAAACTCAAAGGTTGTATAAATTGTTTTCTTTGGATGAAATATTTCCGCTAGACGATCAATTCGTGCATCCGGTACTTCAACTACTCCTACGTTTGGCTGAATGGTAGCAAACGGATAGTTTGCAGCTTCAACCTGACTTTTGGTAATGGCATTAAATAATGTGGACTTTCCTACATTAGGAAGTCCTACAATTCCTGCTGTTAGTGGCATAATTCTCTCCTTCTATTGTTTATCTGCTCTTTCAATAATTCTCTTGCATTTTTTTTCAAATTCACTTCTGCTGAATAAAACACTGGCACCGCATCCTAAGCATTTTATACGAATATCTGCGCCCATGCGAATGATTTTCCATTGCGTGCTTTTTCGGCATGGATGCTGTTTTTTCATTTCGACGATATCATTTAGATCATATTCCATGATTTACCTCCTGAATTATAGGCAATTAATAGATTCTGCATCAGCATTGAATTTGTTACGACGCCGACGCCTCCCGGTACCGGTGTAATTTTGGATACCCAATCGATAACATTTTCAAAGTCAACATCACCACATAATCCCTTATCATCCATATTAACACCTACATCAATCACGACAGCATTCTTTTTAATCCAGTTTCTTTTCACTAATCTGGCAGAACCGACAGCCGCAATCAATACATCCGCTCTTGACGTTATACTCTCAATATCAGCACTTTTCGAATGTACAATCGTTACACTTGCATGCTCATTCAAACACAGCTGAGCTACTGGCTTACCGATGACATTACTTCTTCCGATAACAACTACTTCTTTTCCCTTCAAATCAAGATGACTGGCTTTAATGAATTCCATCACACTTAAGGCCGTACATGGAACAAAGCTTTTTTGACCTAAATAAAAGTTCCCCACATTATAGGGATGCATCCCATCCACATCTTTTTTCGGATCAATTTCCTTAATGATTTTTTCTTTCTTAATATGAGAAGGAAGAGGCATTTGAAGCAAAATACCATCCACACTGGTCATTTGGTTATATTTATGAATAAGCCTGATTAATTCAATATCACTGACACTTTCATCCATCTGTATCAATTCCAGATCTACACCGACTTTTTCACATTTTTTGATTAGTCCTTTGACATACGAAGCGCTGGCTGCAGCTTGATTCATTGATATATTCACCAGTTTGGGCACTCGTTTTCCCATTCTTTTATATTCTAAAATCGTATCGTGAGTTTTTTGATCAATTTGAGCTGCAATATCTTTTCCTAAAAGCAGTTTATTTTCCATTGAATATCTCCTCACTGTCCAACATGATTGTAATTGGACCATCATTTAACAGTTCAATTTTCATATCTGCACCAAAAATACCCTCTTCAACATGAAGTCCTCTTTTTCTCAAAGCATCATTAAACACATCATACAAATGCTTTGCAAGGTCTTTATCAGCACTCAATTCAAATCCTGGGCGTCTTCCTTTGGCACAGGAAGCGTATAAAGTAAACTGCGATGTGGATAATATTTCACCCTTCACATCAGAGATTGACAAATTCATCTTGCCATTCTCATCATCATTAATTCTTAAATGAAAAATTTTATCAGCCATTAAATCGACAATTCTTTCATCATCCCCATGAGTTAAACCGACTAACAGCATGTAGCCTCTTTCAATTTTTCCTGTAATGTTTCCATCCACCTTACAGCTGGCATGGGCAACTCGTTGAATTAAAACACGCATTTTTATATCACCGTGAGTTATTATATCATAACCTGCATGAAATTGGCATATGTGAACGATTAGAATCATTTCTAAGAGTTCAATTTTTCACTCTGATACAATAATATTGTGAAACTCTTGGATCATATATCAATCGATTAAATGGTTGGAATTATATTACCATCTCCATATAAAAATAGAAACTATTGGAATTAAAGATTCATTCATAAAGTTTTATGGTAAAATAGAGACATGGAACCTTTAGCCTATCGTATGCGTCCAAGAACTCTAGATGAAGTGATTGGTCAAGAACATTTAATTGGAAAAAATCAAATATTGAGAAAATGTGTTGAAAAGAAACAATTGTTTTCAATGATCTTTTTTGGTCCCAGCGGTTGTGGAAAAACCACATTAGCTCGTGTATTGGCAAATGAATGTGAATTGCCTTATCGTTTGTTTAATGCAGTTACGGGAAATAAGAAGGATCTTGATAAAATCTTTGAAGAAAGCAAATTCTTCCCGGGTTTAGTTGTCATCATCGATGAAGTTCATCGTTTAAACAAGGACAAACAGGATCTTTTATTGCCTTATGTGGAAAATGGATCGATTACTTTAATCGGGGCTACAACCAGCAATCCTTTGTTTGCGATTAACCCGGCTATTCGTTCCAGAACTCATCTTTTTGAAGTGAAATCAAATTCGATCGAAGATATCATGAAAGCGGTTGATTATGCGATTGAAAGTGAAAGAGGTTTAAATCATTCCGTTTTGATTGATGATGATGCGAAAAAGCTAATTGCCAGACATGTCAATGGAGATATTCGCTATGCTTTAAATATTTTAGAGATATGTGCAAATGTCTGTGAAAATAATACAATTACAAAGGAAACAATTACACAGTTTACTCAAATTCCTAATTTATCCATGGATAAAGATGATGATGGACATTATGATGCCGTAAGTGCTTTCCAGAAATCCATTCGCGGCAGTGACGTGAATGCTGCTTTGTATTATCTGGCTCGTTTGATTATGGCAAATGACATGGATTCAATTGAGCGCAGACTCTTAACAATTGCTTATGAAGACATCGGTTTAGGTAATCCTGCGGCAGTAGCCAGATGTGTCAATGCCATCGATGCTGCAAAACGTGTTGGCTTTCCTGAAGCCCGAATCATGCTGGCAAACGCTGTAATTGATCTGACACTGTCCCCTAAAACAAAATCAGCAATCAATGCGATAGATCGCGCTATAGCCAGTTTAAAGAAACAAGCCCTTCCTGTTCCGGATTATTTGCGTCTGACTCCTGTTAATCTGGATGAAGATATGAAATACGATTATGATCGACCGGACATTTGGAATAAAATTCAGTATTTGCCAGACAAAATCAAGGATGAAAAATTCTATATTCCAGAAGAAACCAGTACTTATGAAAAAACACTTGCAAATAATTATGAAAAACTTAATCAAATAAAACGAACCAATCGTATTGATTTATTAAAAAAGAAAAAATAGCTCTCAGCTATTTTTTTATTGACCTTGTTGCATAGAAAGTAGGAACATGATGTTCATGAAGATTTCCGCTTCCATTTGTATCTTGATATATATATCAGTTAAGGTGAATCCTGCTTGTAGCTGTCCGCCTATTTGTTCCTCGATTGTATGAGAAAACTGTATCCCCCAGTCATTTTGAATTGAATCTTCATATAGCTTCTTATCCTTTAATGGATTGAATGGCAGACTGTATTGAACGTGTGTTTCATCTTCATCAAAAACATAATTGATCCCATTATCAAAACCTGCTAAAAGTATTCCATTCTTTTTTAAGATACGATAGCATTCCTTCCAAATTGGCAGAATATCTTCAACATAACAATTTGATACAGGATGAAAAATTAAATCAAAACTTTCATCTTCAAAGGGAAGTGGCTTAGTCATATCCCCTTTGACAATATGTATCGTATATCCTTCTCTTTTAGCCACATATGCTTCACTTCTCAATTGTTCAACTGAATAGTCTAAAACCGTACAATCAGCACCTAAAGCTGCAAATATTGGCATTTGCTGACCTCCACCACTGGCAAGTCCCAAAATTATTGACCCTTTCATTTTACAAAACCATTCTTTTGGAACAAAGCGAGTAGGAGTCAGTAAAACCTCCCATTCATTGTTTTTTGCTTTTTCGAATGTGATAGAATCGATTGGTTTTCCCCATTCCCAACCTTCTTTCACCCATTGATCAATAAATTGTGAATTAATATCTGTATAATTTGAACACATGATTTTTATCTCCTTTATTATATTTTACCACAGGTCTTACTTTCGATTACTATTTAAACTGTTGTCGATCATTATGATCACATAGCAATTTTTGATAAAAAATAACGGGTTTAGGATGATACCATTACCCGTTATATCATTTTTTCTCTTTTTTCAGATGATCAATCAGAATTTGAAAATCGGAAATAATTTCAATGCTTAATCCTGTTGTATCTATCTTATTATTTGGATTTTGTTTTAATCCTAATAAATAATCAGCCGAAACATCTAATATTTTAGCAATCTGTTCAAAATTTGAAAGCTCAGGATTCGAAACAGTTTGATACTGTTTGTTTGGATACATGAAGTCTGTCCGCCAATTCCTGCTGCGTCATCCTTCTGCTTTCTCTTGCTTTTTTGATATAAGGGCCGTATTTTTTCTGCATAACAATTCCTCTAGTATAATATTACTTGATTGAATTTATACTTTTGTTATACATTTGTATGTTTTTACTTATACTTGTTTCATTTTCTTATCTGACATTTGCGGTGTCTTATTCTTTTTCTGGCTCTCACTAAAAAAGGCAAATCCAAGCAAAACAGTGATTGGGATGAGCATGTTCACTTCACATAATAATTGAATTAATATCAATAGACAGATCAGCATACTTATACATTTTAAGCTGCTGTAATCCTTATGATCATTTATTGTCAGAAATGTCAATATACTAAAAATTCCAATCCCCATAACAAGAATAATAATTGATAGAAATTGACGATTCTGATAAGTATATTCAAGTGCTACAATCAAAATTAATAAAACACAGCTTAATGCTTCCGCAATTTCATTTTTCTTTTTCATTTTCTCTCTCCAATGTTTTTTTCATTACTCCTAAAAATCCCCGACTTGTATAATCCAACACACCTCGCTGATAAATCGAAGGCCCTTTTGATAAAACCATTCCCATACAGATTACAGAAATAATAAGTGACAGTGATAGTTCTAAAATGCTCACATTTTGAATTAATAATCGACATGGCATAAATAGCATATTAAAAAAAGGTAAGAAGGAACAGAAAAAACCAATTCCTTCACTCATTTGATAAGGTGTATTCAATGAAAGTGCAAAATAGTATACTCCAAGCAGTATTAAATAAAAGGGTCCTTGCACATTTCCTGCTTCTTCTATATTGGCAATAAAACTTGAAATCACAACCAATATCATTTGTAACATTAATATACCCAACATTAAGAAGATCATGATAAAGAATATCTGAATAATAAAATCATATTCGATTGAAAGATGTTTAAACAGTTCAATGAAAGTATTTTCTTCTATATGAAACAGATTCAGTTTATTGATTAATGTAATCAATCCCTTACCTTCATCAAACAGTATTCTTAACATACCCGCCGTGATGACATCTAATAATAAAATTCCCATCTGTATGAAAATTGTCATCCATCCGACAACCATTTTCGAAAGAAAATGTGTTTTAGCGCTGACACTGGTTAGAATTAATTCAAGCTGTCGGGTACTTTTTTCATAAATGACTTCATTGGCCACTGATGTGGAAAATGAAAGCATGGTAAAATATATCGAAGTAATGACCATAAAAATCAAATTCTGTTTATCCGAATTCATTTCAATGTTTTCGTTTTTCACTATATTTTCCAGCTCTATTTTCTGATTGATTATTTCATAATCTATCGGTGTCAGCATTTCTCCAAGTGTCATGCTTTGGTGAAGATGATTGAGTAATCCCTCTATTCCCTGTATCACTTCATCTGGTATTTTATATTGACTTTCCAGCTTATAGCCATTCTCATAGTATAAAAGATAAGCTTTTGGATGATTTTTTAACAGATCTTCATTTCTTGATTCCCTTATAAAAGTGATGCCTTCCTGATTCATCTCTAAAAATAATGAAACAACTCTTTCATCCAGATCAACATAAATGATCTGATTATCCAGCATGGAAGGATTTATCATTTCGATCAGCTGATCAGAAAACATGACACCGCAAACAAGAATTCCCAGAAGAATATTAAGCAAAAGAGTTGCATGATTAAAAAATCTTCTTTTAATCGAAAATCTAATCAACTCTTTCATTTAACGTCTCCTTAATCATCATCTGCAATGAAATTAATTCAAGTGAAAATGTACTTTTTTCTTTCATGAATTTACGAATATAACTTTTTGCTATTTCTTCATTTTCAACCTTTAAAAGAGTTTTATTACCGATATATTCTATATCAATAATTCCTTTATCCTCCTCATAACCTTCTTCTCTGTCAATGATTATGATTCTTTCGGGATGCTTTTTCTTTAACATTTTGAGATTTCCTTTGAAACAGGTTTTACCTTTGTCTAAATAAACTACTTCATCGACCAAATCTTCAATATTATTGTATTGATGGGAACTGACTAAAAGTATTTTTCCTTCTTTTTTCAGCTTTTGACATAGTTTTTTAAACATGGCTACATTTTCAAGATCAAGTCCATTAAGAGGTTCATCAAAAATGATGATTTTGGGCTGATGAACCAAGGCACAAATAATCTGTATGAGTTGGGTATTTCCTTTTGAAAGTGTTGCTACCTTTGCATTTTTGTATCGTTCAATTTGAAAATATTTCAGCCAGTAATCAAGCTGTTGTTCAATTATTTGATCATCCATTTTTTTAAGTCGTGCCAGATAAAAAACCTGATCTTTTACTTTTAAATCTCTTAATAGACTTTTTTCTTCCGGCAAATACCCAAACAGACATTTATCAGAAAAATCCAGTTCTTTTCCCTCATATAAAATCTTGCCTTCACTTTTTTCAATCAATCCGAGAAGCATACGAAACGTTGTCGTTTTCCCGCTGCCATTACTTCCTAAAATTCCCATTACCTTTCCTTTTCCAATTCGAAAGGAAAGATCTTTTACCCCTATTTTATTTCCGTAATACTTGCTTAAATGTTCAACGCTTAACATGCTTTTCCCCTCTAATGGTTTCTAAGATGATGCTGTGCAGAGGCATTTCATAGATGACATATTCAACTACTTCTTCAATGATTTGATTCATATACGGATCAACTTCTTTCACCTCATCAAATCTTTTTTTTGTTTTTTCTTCCAAGCTCTCTTCATAAATATCATAAAGGACTTGTTGACATCGCCGCTTTAATATCAGTTCTTTCTGCATTTTTATCACCTCTATTCTTTTTTATCCATTTTCTTTGTATAAATCCCACTTTTTTAAAAAATTTGTTATACTAATGATATGAAATCTCTTTATTTTGTCATTTCATCTACCGATTCTAAAATGGGTAAATTCATTCAAATTATGAGTTCATGTCCCTATAATCACGTTTCTTTTTCTTTTTTCAGTGATTTTCATGATCTTCTATCATTTGCCAGATATTATTATTGTGCTCCTTTTTATGGAGGTTTTGTTCATGAGGGAAAACAGCGTTATAATTCAAACACAAAAATTCTTGTCTATAAAATCATGGTAACAGATGAACAGTTTGATGAAATAAAAGACTTTATTTTGGATATGAAACAAAACAAATATAAATATCTCTATAATATCATTGATGCTGCTTTCTCCATTTTTAAAACTTCTATTCCAATTAAAAACTCTTATACATGTTTAAGTTTTGCATTATTACTACTAAAAAAGGCAGGTTTTCCTGCCGATACTGTTTATTCTATTAAGGCTTTGATAGAATGCTTAAAGCCTTACCTGTTCTATTCTGGGATTTTGGATGATACACTTTTAGATGAGGATACAGATTATTTACAAGTGCTTCCTCTACATGAAATACTTCAGAAAACTCTGAATCAAAATACTCAACTATTCTTACGTTATCTAAAAAAGGCGAAATCATAACCGCCTTTCTTTAATATTCTTCCAGTTTTTTAAGATTTAAACTGCATTCTTGAATAATGCTTTCATAGGACGTATTCTTTACTAATGGCATTGCCTGTTTTAAGCATTCTTTCGCTTTATCATCTTTTAAATGATCATGATAGAGCTTTGCGCATCTGAAATAACTGATTCCTTTTGTTAAACCTTTTTGATGCTTCATGTTTTCTTTGAGTATTCTTATTTGACTGTAATCATGTTCGATATAAATCT
>CAMEIZ010000012.1 GCA_945919165.1 uncultured Traorella sp. | reverse complement strand
CAATATGATACTGTAGAAAATGTTTACGATCATTTAGATGAAATCAAGGGAAAACTTCATGAAAAACTCTCTTTAGGAAAAGAAAGTGCCATGATGAGTCTGTATTTAGCAACCATTATTCGAGATGCTCAGCTAAACATGAGTCTGAATCAATGTAAATGTGCCATTGATTCAGCGGCATCTAATGATTTTTTTAGAAAGTATGAAATGAAATCACTGATCAATGAAGAAATTCTCCCATTAGAAAAGGATGAACAAGAAGATTTGCCATTTGAAGTTGTTGATCATTTTTCAATATTAAAAGATGGTGTTGTCATTCAGCTTGACTGTGATCAGGAAGATGTTTTTCATCAGCATATCTATGGCTTGGCTGTCTGTGATGGTGAAAAAGTTGAGTATATGGACTGGGATGTTTTTCTAAAAAACGAAGCAGCTTTGCTTTTCATGAAAAATGACAGCATAAAATATGTGTATGATATCAAACATTTTTATCATGTCGCTTATTTAAATCATTTTGAATTTAAAGCGCATTTTGACTTTATGATTGCGGCATTTTTAATTGATAACAATGTGAATTCCTATGAAGCTTTCCTTCAGAAATATCAGATTCATGTTGAAAGTCTGGATGAGATTTATGGGAAGATTGGAAAACCGAAACTGAGTGATGAACAGCTGCGTTATGATTATGTGAGAACTTTTTCATCAGCTCTTTATCAGCTGATATCTCAATTGAAGAAAGATTTGATAGAATCAGAGACTCTGAAGCTGTTTGAGGAAATTGAAATGCCATTAGCTGAAGTACTTTTTGAAATGGAAAAAAACGGTGTTTGTGTTGATCAAAAGGTTTTGGATGAAATTGCCCAAAAAACTCTTGTTGAGATTGAAGAATGTTCAAGAAAGATTTATGAGTTGGCAGGTCATGAATTTAATATTAATTCGCCTAAACAGTTGGCAACTGTCTTATATGATGAATTAGGCTTAAAAGCGGGGAAAAAGCGTTCAACGGCTGTTGATGTTTTGGAAAAACTGCGCTTTTCACATCCGATAATTGAAGAAGTATTAAAACAGAGAAAGGTTCAAAAACTTTATTCTACTTATGCTGTGGGACTTGTCAAACATATTCAGCCGGATGGAAAGATTCATACGACATTTCATCAGTGTCTGACTTCTACGGGTAGACTATCCTCTTCCGATCCTAATCTGCAGAATATCAGTGTAAGAGATGAGGATGGCAGAGAAATCCGTAAAGCTTTTGTACCAAGTAAAAACTGTAAGATGGTGAGTGCTGATTACTCGCAGATTGAGTTAAGAATGCTTTCTCATATGGCGCATGTTGATAAGATGAAGGAAGCTTTCAATGAAAATATTGATATTCATACCCAGACAGCTTCTCATATTTTTCATGTAGAAAAAGAAGAGGTAACTCCTTTAATGAGACGTCAGGCTAAAGCTGTCAATTTTGGAATTGTATATGGGATCAGTGCTTTTGGGTTGAGTGAACAGCTGTTGATTTCTCCAAAAGAAGCCAAAGATTTTATTGATCGTTATTTTGAAACATATCCCAATATTCAAAAGTTTATGAATGAAAAAATACAGGAATGTGAAGAAAAGGGTTATGTGGAGACTTTATTTCATAGAAAACGCTATATTCCGGAAATTCATGATAAAAATCATTTGGTCAAGGAATTTGGCAAAAGAGCTGCTATGAATGCACCGATTCAGGGCAGCAGTGCTGATTTGATTAAAGTTGCCATGAACAATATTTATAAAAAAATGAAAGAAAAAAACTGTAAATCGAAAATGATTCTTCAAATTCATGATGAACTGATTTTTGATGTCAGCGAAGATGAAATTGAGATGATGAAAGAACTTGTCAGTTATGAAATGGAACATGCCATGATTTTGAGCGTACCACTATTGGCAGAAGCAACTGTTTCAGACAACTGGTATGAGGCAAAATAATGCCGGAACTTCCTGAAGTAGAAACAGTACGCTCAACCTTAGAAGTTCATCTGGGACAGGTTCAAATCAAAGATGTTCAAGTGTTGTGGAGAAATATTGTGGCACAACCATTAGAAGATTTCGAGAAAATCAAGGGACAGAAAATTCTTGATTATAAACGATATGGCAAATATTTAGTATTTGAATGTGAAACATTGACGCTTTTAACTCATTTGAGAATGGTAGGCAAGTTTTATATTTTGAATGATGATAAGCCTTATGATCAGCATGTTCATGTGATTTTTTCATTGTCTGATGGAAGAAGTCTGCAATACCATGATACGCGCAAGTTTGGCAAAATGAAAGTTGTCAATAAACAGGAAAATATGCAATACAGTGAATTTAATCATTTGGGAAAGGATGCCATTGATGCATCGATTTGCGCATATGATTTATATGAAAAATGGCATCCAAAGAAGATTCATTTGAAAAAAATGCTGCTGGATCAAAGCTTTTTAGCAGGAATTGGCAATATCTATGCAGATGAAATCTGTTTTGCTGTTCATCTGGATCCGGCAAGTATTGTATATGATCTTTCCAAAAAAGATTTTGAAAACATTGTTTTTCACACCCAAAGAATTTTAAAAGGTGCTATTTTAAGCGGCGGCACAACAATTCGATCTTATACAAGTTCACTAGGTGTGCATGGTCTTTTTCAGTTGAAACTGAATGTGCATGCTCAAAAAGAGTGTGCTGTTTGTCATACACCGATTCAAAAAATCAAGCTGGATGGAAGGGGGACTTATCGATGCAGAAGTTGTCAGAAGAAAAAAAGAAAACGTGGATAGCCCTCAGTGGAAATATTGCCAGTGGAAAATCCAGTGTATTAGCTTATTTAAAAACAAAAGGCTATGAATGCTATGACTGTGATCAGATAAATGCACAGCTTCAGCAAATTCATATGGAAGGATACAATCAGATTGTCAATTGGTTTGGTTTGGATATTTTAAATCAGGATCTAAGCTTAAATAAAAGAAAGATTGCTGAGCTTGTTTTTATGGATGAAGGTAAAAGAAAACAACTGGAAGCCATTATGCATCCACTCATTTTAGAAAAACTGATGGAAATCAAAAAACAAAGCCAGGGTGTTGTTTTCGTGGAAGTACCTCTTTTATTTGAACTTGGCTGGCAGAAATATTTTGATGAAACCTGGTTGATTATCAGTGAATCGAAGACGCTATTAGAACGTTGTATGGAAAAAAGAAACATGAGCAAAAAAGCGTTTATGATGCGTTATCAGGCTCAGATGAGCGTTGAGGAAAAAATCAGATTAGCTGATGTAGTGATTGAAAATAATGCTGATCTGATGAGCTTGTATAAACGTGTGGATGATGTATTGAAAAGAGGATGTTATGAGTGAAATGAAAGTACAGATCGAACAGATCAAATCAATTGATACCGAAGAGCTGTCCAGCTTTACTATTTTGTATGCTCCATTATTGAAGCCTCTTTCAAGTCAGTATTATCTGTTGATGAGTGGAATTTATGAAAGCCATGGGAAAATCAAAAATCATCGTTTTTTCTGTGAAGCACTGCATTGTACACCTATGGAGCTGAGTGTTGCCAGAGAAGAGTTGGAAGAAATGATGCTGATTAAAACATTTGTCAATGAAGAAACCAATAGTATGATTATTCAGCTTTTACCAATTAAACGAGGCTATAAGTTTTTAAATCATGAAGTCCTTGGACGTTTATATATGATGAAAATGGGTACAAAGGCTTATCTTTTTGCTCAACAGTGTTTTAAGGATCAGGAATTGTCTTTAGAGGGTTATAAAAATATCAGTAAGCCATTTGACGCTCAAATCATGAGCCAGTGGGCAAAAGGACAGGAAGAAGATTTTCAAAAAAATCGATTGAGCGCTGCTACCAAAAAAGGAAGCTTTGATTTAAATGGATTTCTAAGGAAATGCAGTTTTTTGGTTTTCCCAAAAGAACTTCGCACTAAAGAAAACCTGTCTGTGATTGAAGAAATGGGAAATTACTATAAAGTTTCAATTGAAGATATGATTCTTTTTGTGGGGAAAGCTATTCCTCATAAAGATCCTAAATTAAATGTGAATCGTTTTAAAGAAATGATCCGCAATAAATATCTGCCGTTACAGAAAGAAAATACGGATATTTATCAGATGAATCCGGTAGCCTTTTTGATGAATAAACAACAAGGAATTATGCCAAGTAATGCTGATGCAAGACTATTGGAAAATCTATCTTCACAATTTAAACTGAAAGATGAAGTAATCAATGTTTTAATTGAATATATACTGGCAAATAATGAAAATCGTCTGAATCGCAGTTATGTGGAAAAGATCGCCGGTGTCTGGGTTCGAAATCAGATTGACAGTAAAGAAAAGGCTTTTTTAGAAATTGAACCGAAAAAAGAAAGAAGACAGACAAAGAAAAAACGTACGTTACCTGATTGGTATATGGCGGAAGAGGAAGAATTTGAAACGGCCAGTGAAGATGAGCTTTTAGAAGTCAGAAGAATGATTGAGGAGATGAAGAAGTAATGGAATCCATGAATATTGAAATCATGATGAATGAGGAACAAAAAAACTATCGTCAGAAATGTATTGAAGCATGTAAAAAAGATGAACTGATTTTACAGTTTTTAAGAGAACATGGATGTGATCTTTCTTTTGTCGAAAATCATTCTTCGAAACTTTTGAAATGGGCACAAGATCAAAGAACCTGTGCCAAATGTTTGGGTCTTGATCATTGCGTTTTTGATAACGGCAGAAATCTGGATCTTGAACTTCAGGATGGTTTTCTGATTCAGGTGTATCGGAAGTGTCGATATTTCAAAAAAGAGGAAGAAAAAACTCAGTTTTTGAAGAATTATATTCTTTTCCATGGAAATAATGAGATGAAGCTGCGTGAATTTGATCAGGCAGATTTGAAAAGTAGTGATGCATTGGAAATTGGGCGTACGATTAAAGAATTATTAACCAATATGCAAGAATCTAAAGGAATTTATCTGTGTGGCAAGCCAGGTATCGGAAAAACCTTTTTAATGAACTGCTTAGCGAATCAATATGTAAAGGATAATAAAAAAGTAGCATTTGTGAATGCTGCGACCTTGATTTTTGATTTAAAAGCTGGGTTTTATGAAAATGGATTAATTGAAAGTACATTAAATAAGCTGAAAAAGTGTGATGTTTTGTTTTTGGATGATATTGGTGGAGAGAGTGTTACCAGTTGGTCCAGAGATGAAATCTTGATGCCGTTATTGAATGAGCGTATGGAAAAAAGAATGAAAACTTACTTCACCAGTAATTATAGTTTTAAAGAGCTGGAAGAGCATTTTAGTTTTGATTCAAGAGGAAATGAAGATAAGATTAAGGCGAATCGTTTGATGGAAAGAATCAAAGCGGTTTCAGTAGAAAAAAAATTAAAAGGTGTAAATCGACGCGGTTGATTTACTAGAAAAACGACTCAAAAAATGATATGATGGACAACGTGCTAGGGAGTGATAATATGGTCAAACGTATCGGAGTTTTAACATCCGGAGGAGATGCTCCAGGAATGAATGCCGCAATTCGTGCAGTTACACGTGTTGCCAATAGTGCAGGCATTGAAGTTTATGGAATTTATGATGGTTATTTAGGATTGGTGGAAGGCTATATTGAGCCTTTAACTCGTTCTGATGTTTCAGATATTATTGATCGCGGCGGAACGATTTTAGGTTCAGCACGTCTGCCGGAATTTAAAGATCCAAAAGTTCAGCAAGCAGGTATTCATCAGTTGAAAAAACGAGGGATTGAAGCAGTTGTGGTTATCGGTGGAGATGGCTCTTATCGTGGTGCTTTAGCCCTGAGTGAACAGGGAATCAACTGTATAGGTTTGCCGGGAACGATTGATAATGATATCACTTGCACAGATTTTACGATTGGATTTGATACAGCGCTGCATACTGTAGTTGAAGCCGTCGATAAGCTGAGAGATACTTCAAGTTCTCATCATCGCTGTAGTGTAGTGGAAGTTATGGGAAATCGCTGCGGAGATTTGGCCTTATGGGCTGGAATTGCCTGCGGAGCTGAAATTGTCGTAACTCCTCAGACAGGTTTTGAAGAAACAGAAGTACTTGAGCGTCTTAAGGAATTTGACGTCGTGAAGAAAAAACGTCATGCGATTGTTGTGATTTCGGAAAAGATTACGGATGTTGATGCTTTTGCGAAAAAGGTATCTCTGAATACCGGTTTTTCAGGAAGAGCAACAGTGCTTGGACATGTGCAAAGAGGAGGAAGCCCTACGCCGCAGGATCGTGTTCTTGCCAGCAGAATGGGTGAAAAAGCCGTTGATCTTTTGATTCAGGGAATTGGAGGACAATGTGTGGGAATCAAGGATAACCAGATTATTGCTGTTCCTATTAAGGAAGCTTTGGATATCCCACGTTCAAGCCGTAAAAAACTGCAGGACCTTTTCGATCGACTTGTCTGATAAGGAGAGTCAAAAAATGGAAAGAAAAACAAAGATTGTCTGTACGATTGGACCGGCAACGGAATCTGAAGAGATGTTGGTAAAAATGGCGAAGGCTGGAATGAATGTCTGCCGATTGAATTTCAGTCATGAAACTCAGGAAGAACATCTTGAAAGAATCAATCGTATTCGTAAGGTTGAAAAAGAAAGTGGATTAAAATTCTCGATTCTATTGGATACTAAAGGACCTGAAATTCGAACAGGCGTATTTAAAAATGGACAGGAAAGCTATGCCAAGGGTGATATTGTAACGCTTTGCAGAGAAGAAATTGAAGGAACAAAGGAAAGATTTCATATTCAGTGTCCAGAAGTTTTTGATGATGTTGTGGAAGGCGGAAGAATCCTGATTGATGATGGAAAGATCCGTTTGACAATCATTGAAAAAAGACCTGGTGAACTGGTCTGCCGTGTTGAAAATCCTGGTGTGATCAAAAACAGAAAAGGCTGCAATGTGCCAAATGTCAAGCTGTCAATGCCTTTTATTTCTAAGAAAGATGAAAGTGATATTCGTTTTGCCTGCCGCAATAACCTGGATTTTATCGCAGCCAGCTTTACAAGAAGAAAGCAGGATATTCTTGATATCCGTAAAATTCTTCAGGAAGAAGGAAATGATCGCATTCAGATTATTGCCAAGATTGAAAATCAGGAAGGTTATGACAACCTGGATGATATTTTGAATGTTGCGGATGGAATTATGGTAGCCCGTGGAGATTTGGGTGTTGATGTTTCAGTTGAATTAGTCCCTATCTATCAGAAGATGATGATTAAGCGTGCTAATGAATTCGGAAAACCGGTCATTACTGCTACTCACATGTTGGAAAGTATGCAGAACAATCCTCGTTCAACACGTGCTGAAGCCAGTGATGTGGCGAATGCTATCTTGGATGGTACCGATGCCATTATGCTTTCAGGAGAGAGTGCTGTGGGAAGCTATCCACTGGAAGCTGTGAACACCATGGTACGTATTTCAACAGCAATGGAAGAAATCCTTCCATATCGTGAACGTCTTGAAAAAGCTATTTCAACTTCAAGAAAAACAATCGAGGATGCTATTGGTATTTCGTCAGCCGACAGTGCCCTTTCACTGGAAGCAGCAGCGATTATCTGTTTTACTTCCAGCGGAAATTCAGTTCGAAGAATTTCAAAATATCGTTCAAAATCACCGATTATTGCTGTCTGCTTTGAAAGAGACGTTGAACGAAGCCTGGCTCTTCAATGGGGTGTCACAACTTATCTGAGTGATATTCAGAACACACAGCTGAATGAATGTGAGCTGGCAAGAAGAATTGCCAAGGAACATGGTATTAAGGTTGGAGAAACGATTATTCTGGTTGCCGGATATCCTCAGGGAACAGGTGCAACGAATACATTGAAGATTATTGAAGTAAGATAAGGGAAGTTTGAATTTTTCAAACTTCTTTTTGCATTTTTTATTTATTTTCATAAAATAGAACTGTTAAAAAGATGAAATATTTGTTATTCTATTAGGGGAGGTACGAAATATGAAAGTAATCGTTACAAATAATTATGATGAAGCCAGCTTAGAGGCTTTTAAGGTGATGAAGGAAGTTGTTGTTAATAAACCAAATGCTGTTTTGGGATTAGCTACAGGTTCTACACCATTGGGTCTTTATAAAAATATGATTGAGGACCACAAAACTAATGGAACATCTTATAAGGATGTTACAACATTCAACTTGGATGAATATGTAGGAATTGATCGAAACCACAGAGAAAGCTATTACACATTCATGAATACAAATCTGTTCTCAGGTCTTGATGTGCCAAGTGAAAATGTTCATCTTCCATATGGAAATACAAAGGAAGACTGCGACGCTTATGAAAAAGCTATGGAAAACTATCAGGTAGATATTCAGCTGTTAGGTATCGGCGGAAATGGACACATTGGTTTCAATGAACCAGGTACCAGCTTTGATGAAACTACTCACATTGTAGAACTTCAGGAAAGAACAAGAAAAGACAATGCCCGTTTCTTTGACAATGATATCAATCAGGTTCCTACACATGCAATTACAATGGGAATTGCAACAATCATGAAAGCTAAGAAGGTGCTGTTAGTTGCAACTGGTGAAAACAAAGCAGATGCAGTGAAGGCTATGATTGAAGGAACACCTGATGTCAGCTGCCCAGCTAGTGCTCTTCAAAATCATGAAGATGTTGTTGTTATCTTAGATAAAGCTGCAGCAAGCAAATTAAGTAAATAAGTATCTTAAGATCTCTCAAAAGTAAATCGCTAGTCGAGTTGTTTACAAAAGAGAGATCTTTTTTTTAAAAAAATCTGTATTCTTTTTATGATTTGGCATATGCTATCATTAAAATTAGACACATCAAAGGATTTGTCAAAATATTAGCACTCAAGTATTGACAGTGCTAAAACAATGATTATAATAAGAACTGTAATCAGGGAGGATTACATAAACATATAAGACGCGTTTAAAGCGAAAAGGAGGAATGATTTATGTTATTGCCTAGATTATTTGAAGATGATGTGTTTGATGATTTAATGGATTGGAATGTACGACCAGTATTTGGAAAGCATGAAAAGAATTGGATGAAGACAGATATCAAAGATATGGGAACATCCTATGAATTAGATATGGATTTGCCAGGATTTAAGAAAGAAGATGTACAGATAGAACTTGAGAATGGATATTTAACGATCACAGCGAAAAAGAATCATGAAGTGGATGATAAGGACAATAAAGAAAATTACATCCGTCAGGAAAGATACTATGGAAGCTGTTCAAGAAGTTTCTATGTAGGAGAAGATATTCATCATGAAGACATCAAAGCTAAATTTGAGGATGGTATTCTTCATTTGAATATTCCTAAGATTGAAGAAAAACAAGTTGAAAACAAAAAGTATATTGCGATTGAATAACGATTGACCAGTAAGATTGAAATCTTGCTGGTTTTTTGTTCTTTCCAAATCAAGATTGATTTCTTTGATTGATTAACTTATTCTTTTGTTAAACCTTTGCCATATTCGCATACTATCCTTGAGGTGATCATATGGCAGCTGCACATAAGGGAGCAATTAGTTTTGGTTTGGTTCATATTCCTGTTGAATTGTATAAAACAACTCAGGAAAATACCATTTCATTTAATCAGTTATGCAAAGATACTCATGAAAGAGTACGTTATAAGAAATACTGTCCCAGCTGTAACAAAGAAATTAAAAGTGAAGATATCATTAAAGGCTATCAGTATGAAAAAGACAAGTATGTTTTAATGACTCAACAAGAAATAGATGCCCTAAAAGCTGAAAAAGATCGTACCATTCATATTCTGCATTTTACTGAATTAAAAGAGATTCATGATCTCTATTATGAAAAAAACTATTATGCCATTCCTGAAAAAAGTGCTGCCAAAGCATATGAACTATTATTTAAATCATTAAGCTCATTAAAGCTCTGTGCTATTGGTCAGTGTGTGATAGCTACAAAAGAAACCTTGGTTGCCATTGTACCAATACAGGATGTCTTAATCATTAAAACATTGTTTTATGAAGATGAAATCGCTGAATTACCTAAAAGTATATCTCATCCCAAAGTCTCATCTGCTGAATTAAAAATGGCAAAACAATTGATTGAAGCAATGAAAGAACCCTTTGATCCATCATTGTATTATGATTCTTTTCAAAAGAAACTTAAAAATGTAATTGAAGCTAAAATACAGGGAAATGAAGTGGAAATCAGCGATCAGTTGGAAACAGGTACACCAATAGATTTAATGGAAGCTTTAACTCAGTCACTTAAACAAAAACAAGCTGAAAGCAGAGCTCACTGATGGACAAGAATTTTACTCCAATGCTGATTGGTAAAGAAAGTGAAGCATTTGACAGTGATGACTATATCTTTGAACTGAAGATGGATGGGATTCGCTGTCTGGCATTTATCGAAAATAAAAAAGTTGATTTAAGAAATAAAAGAAATTTAAAACTTTTAGCTAAATTTCCGGAAATGAAGGATTTAGGTCAATATGTGAGGGCTGATTGTATATTAGATGGTGAACTCTATTGTTTTCATGATGGGATTATTGATTTTACCATGGTTCAGAAACGTGCTCTGTTAAATCATCCATTTAAAATACAAATTGAAAGCAATCGATCAAAAGCAGTATTTACTGCTTTTGACATCTTATTTTATAAAAATCAGGATGTGACAAATCTAACATTGTTAAAAAGAAAAGAATTATTACAGGAATGTGTAAATGAAACTCGTCATTTTAATCGATCCAGATATATTTTTAAAGAGGGTATTGCTTTTTATCATAAAGCTGAAGAATTAAATCTTGAAGGTATCGTCGCTAAACGAATTGACAGTATTTATCAAGTAAATACCAAAACTCAAAACTGGATAAAAATAAAATATTTGAAAGATGATGATTTTGTGATTGTTGGTTATATTGAAAAAAAACAACATATATCATTAATATTAGCTCAGTATGATCAGAATGAATTGGTCTATATAGGACAGGTAATCACCTCTTTGCAAAACTTGCCAAAAGTCAAACACTCACACATTCCATTATTTGATATAAAAAATGCTATCTGGTTTACACCTTATTTGGCAGCAAGAGTAAAATTTATGGAGCGTTATGATAATGGTTCATTAAGACAACCTGTTTTTGTTGATTTTATTTATGATAAAGATATCAAAGACTGTCAAATTAAACTGATTAAAAATTATGATAAGCTTGATCTGGTTGATTCATGAGCCAGATTTTTTAATCTGACAAAGATTATGTTGAATTAATTGTTATTCTAACAGTGAGGTGAGAAAGATGATTAATTCTGAAATTAAAAAAATGCGTATGGCAAGCGGACTTAGCTGTACACAGGTAGCTGAGTATCTTGAGGTAGATTTAAAGGTATATTTATTAATGGAAAATGAAAATCAGATGGTAAATGGTGAAATAATTGAAAAGCTTTGTTTTTTGTATGGCTGTAATGAAAAAACTCTATATTTTAAAGAATCATTTACTCCCTGTTGGATGAAAGACTTTACACTTAAGCAGCTGCAACATACAGCTACTGCTAGAAAACTCTATGCCCAATTACGTTAAATGTGGTATAATCACTTACGGTGATAAAAATGAAAGAAATACTAATTGCAACGGGTAATGCACATAAAGTTGAAGAATTTAAAACGATGCTGGAACCATTAGGATTTTGTGTCAAATCTTTAAAAGACATCAAAGAAAAAATAGAAATTCATGAGACTGGGAAAACCTTTGAAGAAAACTCAATGATTAAAGCTATGACCCTGCATCAGGCTTTAGGCTGTGCCGTTATGGCAGATGATTCAGGTCTGGAAGTAGATGCATTAGACAATGCTCCTGGAGTTTACAGTGCTCGATTTATGGGGGAAGATACCAGTTATGATATTAAAAACCAGTATATTATAGATGCCGTTCAAGGAAAAGAAAGAGGAGCACAGTTTGTCTGCGTCATTTCCTATGTGGAAAAAGATGGTAAAGCCACCAGCTATAAAGGTATTGTTCGTGGTGAAATCAATGACTGTATATTAGGAAATAAAGGTTTTGGCTATGATCCAATCTTTTATTATCCGCCTTATGGCACAACACTTGCCAATGTAAGTGAAGAAATGAAAAATGCTGTCAGTCATCGAGGCATAGCATTAAGAAAACTTGTAGATTATTTAAAGGAGCAGAATGAAAATGATTCATGTTGTACTTTATGAGCCTGAGATCCCTCAAAATACCGGTAATATTATGAGAACCTGTGCAGCTACGGGTGCTAAGCTTCATCTCATAGAGCCATTGGGTTTTTCTTTGGATATCAAAGCCATTCGCAGAAGCGGCATGGACTACATCCAACACTGTGATTATGTAACTTATCAAAACTGGGAAGAGTTTACGAGAAAAAATCCCAGTGATCATTATTATTATTTGACAAGATACGGTAAGAAAACACCCAGCGAATTTGATTTTACTGCAGATGAAAACCAATACTTTATTCTAGGAAAAGAAAGTACTGGAATTCCTTTGGATATCTTAAGAAAAGACAAAGAGCATTGTATGCGTTTGCCTATGAAACCAGATGCCAGAGCCTTGAATGTGTCCAATTGTGCGGCAATCATAGTATATGAATGTTTAAGACAGCTGAATTACCCTGATCTTTCACATGTTGAGGTCATTAAGGGAGAAGACTGGCTATGAAAAATGTGGATTCTTTTTTTGATACATATGAAAAAAGAAAGCATGTCATTTGTCTGATTTATTTTTTATGTGCCATTCTATTTACTTTATTTCATTTATTCATGGGAATCCATTTAGTTCAAATTGTTTCTTATAATGATGTGCTGAATTTAAGTGTACAGCCCTTTTTAGAGAGAGCTTTTTTTGGACGAACAGCTTTGTTGTTACTTAATCTGCCTTCTTTTGATTTTTTAGCTTTTTTTACTTCACTGTCATTTTCACTGTATGAAGTAATCTATTTTCTGGGAAATGTATTAGGTTTGTTTTCTATTCAAAAAAAAGATTTTCTTTTTAATTTATTGGGAATTTTGTTGATCTTTTTTGGAATCTTAATATGTTTTTTGATGGCTTTCAACAGTGGGACTCTTAATGGTGTAGTTTTTTATATTCGCGTGATAGGTTGGATGCTGATTGTCATTGATGGAAGTTTATTCATGATCAATGTTATTTGCTTTATCAAAGAGCTGATGGGTTATAAAGAAGCATTAAAGGTCTGTGTTGAAATTATTGAATCATAATAAGGGCTGCATGAGCAGCCCTGTTCGTTAGAATTCTTTTAATTGAGAAAGATTTGTGCTTTCATCGCCATCATTAATTCCACGGATATGACGTGCGCCATCTCTTCCTGTAAATGGTAAAGCGTTGGCAATGTTGCCGGCTTCAACAGCTTCTAAAGCCTGTTCATAATCATAAACTTTTCCGGAACTTGATTTAAATTCTTTTAGTGTACCATCTGAGTTTTTACGAACCGCAACAAACTTTTCTTTTTTACTTCCTTCAGTTTTGTTTTTCATCAGAATTACCTCCTGATACTATTGTTCGATGAGTCAGCACAAATATGCACTTCAAAATATGGAAATATGAAGCAAGTTTGTGTATAATACTAAAAGTAGAGGTAATTATATGAGTGAAAACATAAGCGATTTCTTATCAGTAGTGATTTTAATTTCAATGCCTTTGACAGTTTTGATCATTTTCTTAAGAAAACTCTTTTCAAAACGCATTGTGCATAAAAAAGAAGAAAGTGGTAAATATTACCCTGAGTGGTAAAAGGAGAAAAAAATGTTTATTAAAGCAATTCAACCTCAAAATGGATCAGTAAGCGGTCCTTATTCACCTGCAGTCAAACTCGGTGATTTTGTTTATGTATCAGGACAGCTTCCTTTACATGATGATGGCAAAATGGATGATACGATTGAACAACAAACACGCACCTGTCTTGAAAACATGAAAGATGTGCTTGCAAGTCAGAATTTAGAGCTTCGTCATGTCGTTAAGACAACAATTTATCTCACAGATATTCATGATTTTGACAAAATGAATCAGGTTTATGCTGAGTATTTCAGTGAACCATATCCTGCAAGAAGCTGTGTTCAGGTAGCTGCATTACCAAAAAATGCGAAAGTAGAAATTGAAGCTTTTGTTATTGATACACTTGTTTATGAAGCACAGATGGCACAGAAATCCTGTTCGGGATGTCAAAAGGAATGCCAGGGATGTAAATAATTCTTTTTTTTGCCGTTAGGGCGGAATGGAGGGTTATGGAAAAAATTGTTTTGATTGTGGGTCATTTTTGGGGATGTGAAATTTATTATTGGGCGGATAATGAAATGAGAAAAGTCATGACCGAAAGAAAGGCTTTTGCTGTGATTGAGAAAATGCTTTTCTTTTACAATAAAACATTTGAAGGAAATGTGAAACAGATTTCAAAGAAATTTGGCTTTACTCAAAAAGTACCGATATTCATGGAAGAAAACCGTTATCTTTTTTTTCCTACGCTCAGTGCAAAAGATCCGCAATGCTGCTGGGTCAATTATTACTGTGTGGAAAAAATGAAACGACATGGGAAAGAAACAATTCTTGATTTCATGGATCGGCGGCTGTTTGATCCTGCAAAAATAGAAACATATAGTATTGAATTACCATTTGATATTCGAGTCATCAAAAAACAGATGAAACGATGTAAGGAAATACATGACAATTATGTCAATGAAAGAATCAGTATTCATTATTTAATTCATTAACAGTAGGAGATAAATATGGAAAAGAAGTCAAATACCATCAAGAATGCATTTTTAATTTTATTAGGAAGCTTTATTATGGCTGCCAATATTAAAATTTTAGTTCGTCAGGGGAATTTGTTTCCGGGAGGATTTTCAGGATTAACTGTACTTATTCAGCGAACCTTATTGGAATTTGCCAATATTGATGTTCCATATTCTTTATTGAATTATACGTTAAACTTGTTTCCGGTATTTATTGGATTCAAGATGATAGGAAAGAAATTTACAACTCTATCATGCATTGTAATAGCCCTAACGGGTGCTCTGGTTGATATAATACCGCAGCAGACACTTACTTTGGATCCATTGCTGATTACGGTGTTTGGCGGATTACTGAATGGTACCTCAATCTCTCTAACACTAAAAGGGGGAGCAAGTACAGGAGGAACTGATTTTCTAGCCATGTTTATCTCCCAAAAGTTTAATGTATCCAGCTGGAATTATGTCTTAGGATTTAATGTCGTCATGCTGGTTATAGCTGGTGCTCTGTTTGGCTGGGACGCTGCATTATATTCTATAATCTTCCAATTCGTATCCACTCAGGTTGTGAATACACTTCATGTCCGATATCAAAAAGTCACGTTAAACATTATGACAACAAAAGCTGATGAAATGCAGCAACAGCTTTTAGTTTACACTCATCATGGAGTAACTCGTTTTGAAGGAATGGGCTGTTATCTTCACGAAAATATGAGTATGCTGTATACAGTCGTTTCAACTGAACAACTTAAATCTGTTATGAAATTGGTGCATAATATTGATGAACATGCCTTTGTCAATGTTATTAAAACGGATACTTTGGAAGGCAGATTTTATCAGGCACCTATTGAATAAAGAATACTTCCTACAATTATGTGGAATTTTGTGAATATATTGAAATAATCAGGTTTTGAAGTATAATAGTATTGAGGTTTCAAATGAAAATAAAAAGCAATCGTTTTAAATGTCGTAATCTTCCGACAGGATATGAAGTAAAAGATACAGTTGGAACAAAATCAACCTTTACACTGATTTTGTTAGCAGGTGTCAGTGTAGGAATGATTCTTCAGAAAAGTTATTTTTTAATTGGTATCCTTCTGCTCTGTATGTCTCTCTATATTCTGATTTTTTCAAAAAACAAGGCAGCGATAGAGTTTTGTGATCGATTCATGATTTATTATATTGATGATTCACATGAGGATTGTTATTTAATCTATTATGATGAAATTGATGATTATGAATTTAAACGTAGATTTTTCGATACAGATTTATTTTTATTAAGACTGAAAAATCAAAAAGTGATTGAAATTAAATGTCTGGATCATAAAAAGGTATCCAAAAATTTGTCGAAATATGTGAAACACCAAAAAATAGAAGAAGATGATGAATAATCCATCATTTTCTTTTTATTAAGTTTATGGTATAATCAAAAAATGTTGGAGGTACTTATGAAAAAATTTTTTGTTGGAATGTTGACAGCTTTGATGCTGATGGGATGTTCACCGTCAGTGAAATATGAAAGATCAACTGAAATGGGAACATTGAACCAAATTACATTTGATGAAATGTATGAAAAAATGGAAAATAAAGAAACATTTATGTTTGCTTTTACTCAGGAAAGCTGCCAAAACTGTCTTTATTTCAAAGAAGAAATTCTTTCAGAGTATATCGTTGATCATGGTTTTGACTATTATGAAATTGTTTTAACGGTTACTCAGGAAGACCTTGAGAGGGCAACCGCATTTGTCAAACAGCATCCAAATCCTGAAGATCAGACACCGGAAGGATTTGAAGTGACAGATGTTTTGACTCCTACTTTCTATTTCGTTGAAGATGGCGAATTAAAGGACATTTATGTGGGAGTTCCTACTGAAAAAGATTTTGATGCGTTGATTGTAAAATATCGACTTGATGAAGTGAAATGAAAAACGGAGTGAAAACTCCTTTTCTTTTTGAAAGATATGAAAATTCTTGAAAGATATTTACAATTATATTATAATAAGAACAAGGTGGAAAATGAAAGAAATTAAAGATAAAGCAAGAAATAAAATGACAAAATGTAGAGCCTGCAAAGAATGTAATGGTGTTGTTTGTGCAGGTGAAACTCCAGGATGCGGCGGAAAAGGAAATGGTTCAACATTTATCAGAAATGTTAGTATGTTGAAAAAAGTACTTTTGAATATGAATGTAGTAGCGGATAATACTCCTGTAGACTGTAGTGCTGATTTTTTTGGCACTCGTGTTTCACTGCCGGTTTATGTAGCACCAATTGGTAATATTGAAGCGAATTATGGTGCGAAAATGAGTGAGTTGGAGTATACAAAGGCTCTTGTTGATGGCTGTGGCAAAGATTCGATAGTTTTTAGCGGTGATGGAGCGAATTTGGATGTTTTAATGGAACCACTTCAAGCAGTCAGTGATGGATGGATTGTACCAACCATTAAACCATGGCAAAGTGATGAAATGAAACGACGGATTGACATGGTTAAAACAAGCAATTGCAGCGTATGCTGTAGTGATATTGATGCAGCTGGTTTGATTTCATTAAAAAAAGGCACACCTGCTGTTGAATTCAAAAATGAAGAACATTTAAAAGAGATAGTTGATTATGCGAAAATTCCGGTTATTTTTAAAGGTATCATGACGAAAGATGCCGCACTGAGTGCACTTCATGCCGGTGCAGCCGGGATTGTTGTCAGCAATCATGGAGGGAGAGTTCTTCAGGATGGTTTATCAACGATTGAAGTTTTAGAAGAAATTGTTAGGGCTGTTGACGGACGTATGAAAATCTTTGTTGACGGAGGATTTCGAAGTGGAAGCGATGTATTTAAGGCTTTGGCGTTAGGGGCAGATGGCGTATTGATTGGACGGCCTTTCTCTATTGCAGCCATTGGCGATGGACAAGAGGGCGTCAGAAAGTATTTAAATCAGCTTCAGGACGAATTAAAGGATACGATGATGATGTGCGGCTGTCGCAAATTATCAGATATAAAAAGAAATTGTGTTACAGTGCAATTCTAGGAGGTTATGATGAACACATATGAAAATAATGCTTTTTTCTGGCAAAAACTAGACACACTCTATCTTTCCAGTCAGTTGGTTATTGACCGACCAAAGAACACTTGCCATTATAAATATTCAAACCTGGTTTATCCGGTAGACTATGGTTATTTAAAAGATACAACAGGCAGTGATCAGGCACCTATTGATGTCTTTAAAGGCAGTATCAAATCAACCAAAGTTTCAGCCATTATTGTAACGGCTGATATTCTGAAAAAAGATTGTGAAGCAAAACTATTAATTGGATGCACCGATGAAGAAACTTTAGAAATCCTGTCTTTTCTCAACCAGACAGAATTTCAGAAAGCGGTTTATTTAAAACGCGGTGATGAAATGCCCGAATGGGCAAATGTAGATTAAGAAGTAAGGATTTACTTCTTTTTTAATATGAAAAAAATATACCTGTTTGTGATTCTGCTGCTATGCAGCTGTCAAAGAATAGATGTTATGAAAAAAATAGAAAATATCATTTTTCAAGAAGAAGCTGTTTATGTTGTTCAGGAAAAAATGGAAGTCATGAATGAAAATGGTTTTAATGAAAATGATTTTATGGAACTGACAGCCTTTAAAACCTTATTAGTTTATGAACAAAAAGAAATCATCATCATGAAAGATGCCAGTGAACATGCTAAAAAAGTTTTAAACGAAAAAAAAGGATATATTGAAATGATTGATGGATATGTAATTTATTTAAGTGAAGAGAATCCTTCTTTAACAGAAAAAATAAAAAATGAAATTCATCAAAAATAACTGGTTGAAATGGATGAAATCGTATAAAATAATGGAAATGAAGGAAATAACTGTTGATTATGAAAAAAATCTATGAAATGATACAAAAAATACTGTCACTGGAAGGGAGTTTATTTGTTTACTCACTTTCATTTTCACTGTTATTGACTATTGCTCCGGCTATTACACTTTTTGTCGTTTCTTTTGAATGGCTGCATTTTGATGTCGAATTAATTCGAGTTTATGCTTTACAGTTTCTTCCTAAAGAACTAATCGAACCGTTTATTGATTTTTTACTCAATAAAAATGTTTCAACTCGTATTGCTTCTTTTATTTCCATGGGTGTTTCGTTATATATGGCTTCAAAAAGCGTTTATTCGTTTTTAATGATTGCTGCCAGTCAGGAAGAGATCAACTATCCGAAATGGTCGCTGCGTCTTTACAGTATCTTTGAATTTGTTTTGATTTATCTGTATGTGATTTTTTCTATTGTACTGGTTACTCTTTTAAAAAGACTTCATGTTCCTTTTATATCTTTATTAACAATAGGGCTATTATTTTTAGGGTTTTATATTTTTTATTATCTTTGTACGTTTAAGGTTCGAGGCCGTTATTATGCTTTACCGGGAGCTTTGTTTTCTATGTCGGCTATTTATGGTGTAGGACTTTTATTCTTTCAGATTGTGAATCATTTTATGAATTATGATACTGTCTATGGGCCTTTGGCTTCATTGATGATTCTGTTTTTATCAGTTTTGGTTATTTCGTATATTATATATATTGGTTATATCTTGAATAACTGTTTTATCTCTGAAAAAAATGATACAATTAGGAAGAATTTCTACTTCCAGTTTTCAAAAAAACTGGAAGATCAGATAACCAGTAAAATGGGAGGAAAAAAATGAAAATTGAAATTGTCAAAAGTGGTATCAATGGTGAAGGAATCGGTTATGCAGATAAAAAACCCGTGTTTATTAGAGAATGCCTGGAAGGTGAACTTGTTGATGCCAGCATAACAGAAAAAAATAAAACTTATTCAACAGCTAAACTTGAAAGAGTCATACGAAAATCAAAGCATCGTCTTGTTCCAAAATGTAAAGAGTATAAACAATGTAAGTCATGTTCATGCATGATTGCCGATTATACAATGCAGAAAAGAATGAAGGAAGAACTTTTAAGGCAGAGTCTGATTAAATATGCAGCAATAGATCCTAACGTCATTGAGCCAATAATTGAAAGTGAAAATCAGTTTTATTATAGGAATTCATGTAAAGTAC
>CAMEIZ010000011.1 GCA_945919165.1 uncultured Traorella sp. | reverse complement strand
GGAAGGTAAGCTTCCTCAAAAGGTTATTTCCAAAAAGGCTACTCATGGTAATTCTTCATATGGAAATCAGATTGGTCTTCCAACAACTTATGTAAAAGAGATTTATCATGATTCTTATGTAGCAAAACACATGGAAGTAGGAGCTGTTGTTGGAGCAAGTAAAGCTGAAAATGTAAAACGTGAAAGCCCGGCTGCAGGTGATGTTGTCATTCTGTTGGTATCGGTGGCGCAACCGGATCAAGTAAAGAGCACAATGTGAAATCTCGTGAAAAATGTGCCAGTGAAGTACAAAAAGGAAATGCACCTGAAGAAAGAAAAATTCAGCGTTTATTCAGAAATGAAGCTTGTACAAAGCTGATTAAGAAATGTAATGATTTTGGTGCCGGAGGAGTTTGCGTTGCTATTGGTGAACTGGCGGATGGACTGGAAATCAATTTGGATAAAGTGCGTACCAAATATGCCGGATTGAATGCGACTGAAATTGCCATCAGTGAGAGTCAGGAACGAATGGCAGTTGTAGTGGCAAATGAAGATGCAGAAAACTTTATTCAACTGGCTGAAAGCGAAAATCTTGAAGCTTATGTTGTTGCTGTGGTAAATGATTCAAAACGTCTTGTAATGAATTATCAGGGTGAAAAGGTTGTTGATTTATCAAGAGCTTTCATTGATACCAGTGGAGTAAGACAAAGTGCTGATGTCGAAATAGCATCGCTTAATGGAAATAATCCTTTCCGATGCGAAATAGAATGCTCACAAGAGAATATCTGTGAAGTGCTTGCTGATATGAATGTAGCTTCTCAAAAGGGATTAGCTGAAATGTTTGATGCTTCAATCGGAAGTACCACCGTTCTGATGCCATTTGGTGGTAAAACACAATTAACACCAACCCTTGCCAGTGTACAAAAACTTCCTGTACTTGATGGAAAGACAAAAACATGTTCAATATTGGCATATGGTTTTGATCCTTCGGTAATGGAGTATTCTTGTTTTGTTGGTGCTCAGAACAGTGTTATTCAGTCAATGGCCAAAACCATAGCTGTTGGCGGAAAAATGGAACACATTCATTTCTCCTTCCAGGAATATTTTGAAAGATTAGGAAAAAATCCGCTTGCCTGGGGTAAAGTAACGGAAGCATTATTAGGAGCTATGAGTGTCCAGGACAAATTCAAAAAAGCGGCAATAGGCGGTAAAGATTCGATGTCAGGAACATTTCATGATATTTCAGTCGTTCCGACTTTGATCAGTTTTGCCTGTGCTGTAGGGAATGTTGATAAAGTGATTTCCAATGAATTCAAAAAAGAAGGCCATGTTTTAAGCTTGATACAGCCATCATTTGATTTTGAAAAGATTGATCTTGATAGTGTCTATGATGTTTTTAAAGAAACTCAGCGCCTGATTCAAAGCGGCAAAGTTCTTTCTTGCGGTATTATTGAAAAAGGCGGTGCTGCAGCTTCATTGTTTAAGATGGCATTTGGAAATATGATTGGTTTTGAAGTAGAACTTGAACATGTATTTGACTATATTCCAGCTGCTTTCCTTTTGGAAAGTGAAGAAGAATTGGACAGTCCGCTTGCGAAAACAATTGGTCGAACTACATCGAAAGTTTCTATTAATGGTGTAAATATTGATATGGAAAAGGCATTACATGCTTATACATCGACATTTGAAAAACTCTATCCGACTGTATCAAGAAGTACAAGAGATCTTATTCCTCATTTAGATACTGACAAGCCTTGTGTTCAGAAATGTAAATATCCTGTTGATGAAGTACATGTTTGCATTCCTGTCTTCCCCGGAAATAACTGTGAATATGATACAGCACGTGCATTTGAAGAAGAAGGAGCTATCACTCATATCTTTGTTTTCAGAAATGAAACAGAGCAAATGATTTTTGACAGTATCGATGAGCTTGTACATTTATTGGATCAATGTCAGATCATGGCTCTTCCAGGAGGCTTCTCAAGCGGTGATGAACCTGATGGCAGTGCCAAATTCATTGTCAATGTGCTTCAAAATGAAAAAGTTAAAAAGGCGGTTCATGATTTATTAGATCGAGACGGTTTAATTCTTGGAATCTGTAATGGCTTCCAGGCAGTTTTTAAGTCAGTTTTATTTGCTTATGGACGTAGCAAATCGCTCTAGGAACATGCTCCGACTTTATTTAGAAATAATATTAATCGTCATATCTCAACGATTGTACATACTCGTGTTGTCAGCAATACTTCTCCTTGGCTGGCACATGAAAAAGTAGGAGATGTTTATTCAATTGCAGTATCTCATGGAGAAGGAAAATTTGTGGCTGAATCAGAAATGATCAATGATTTGTTTAATAAAGGCTGTGTGGCATTCCAGTATTGTGATGAAAATGGAATTGTCAGCAATGATGCTCATGTTAATGTAAATGGTTCAATTGCAGCAATTGAGGGCATTACATCTTATGATGGACATGTTTTAGGTAAAATGGGACATTCTGAACGTTATGCAAAAGATGTTTTTAAGAATATTCCAGGAAAGAAAAAACAGACAATTTTTGCCAGTGGTGTGCAGTATTTTAAAAAATAAAAGGAGCGATTGCCATGGAAAAAAAAGAATTCTTGTATGAAGGAAAAGCAAAACAGATCTATGCGACAGACAATCCTACTAAGATCATTATTCACTATAAAGATGATGCAACTGCTTTTAATGGTATCAAAAAGGCACAGATCGAAAACAAAGGTGTATTAAATTGTAAGATTTCAACAATTATATTTAAGAGACTTGAAGAAAAAGGTGTAAAAACTCATTTCATTCAAACTTTAAATGATCGAGATCAGCTATGTGAAAAAGTTGATATTATTCCTTTGGAAGTAATTGTTCGTAATTATGCTGCGGGAAGCATGTCTAAAAGATTAGGAATTGAAGAAGGAATGAAGCTTGATCATGTTATTTATGAAATCTGTTACAAAAATGATGCATTAGGTGATCCATTAATCAATGATCATCATGCAGTTGCACTTCATGCTGCGACATATGAAGAATTAAATAAAATCTATGCTATGACCAAAATAATCAATGAAACAATGATTGAAATGTGGGATCAGCTTGGTGTAATTCTGGTTGATTTTAAAATTGAATTTGGACGTACTTCATCAAATGAAATTGTATTAGCTGATGAAATCTCTCCGGATACCTGCCGTTTATGGGATAAGGAAACAAAAGAAAAATTAGATAAGGATCGATTTAGAAGAGATTTGGGTCATGTTGAAGATGCTTATCAGGAAATCTTAAGAAGATTAACAAAATAAAATGTATTCATATGATAAAACATTTAAGGAAACAAATAGGAGGAAAATATGAGCGAACAGTATAAGAATGCAGGTGTGAACCTGTCAGCTGGATATGAGTCAGTTGAACGAATTAAAAAGCATATTGCTGCAACAAATCGCCCTGGAGTTATGGGCAATATCGGAAGTTTTGGCGGTTTGTTTGATTTAGCTAGTTTAGGCTATAAGGAACCGGTACTTGTCAGTGGTACAGATGGAGTTGGAACAAAACTTAAACTGGCCTTTATGATGGATAAGCATGATACAGTTGGTCAGGATGTTGTGGCCATGTGTGTGAATGATGTTTTAGCTCAGGGAGCTGTTCCATTGTTTTTTCTTGATTATATTGCAGTTGGAAAGAATTATCCTGAAAGAGTTGAAGCTATTGTCAAAGGTGTAAGTGATGGCTGTGTGCTGGCAAATTGTGCATTAGTGGGCGGTGAAACCGCTGAAATGCCAGATATGTATGATCAGGATGAATATGATGTTGCCGGTTTTACTGTTGGTGTAGTTGAAAAAAGTAAAATTATTGATGGTTCTAAGACAAAAGCAGGTGATGTTGTTATTGGATTAGGATCATCTGGTGTTCATTCAAATGGTTTTTCACTTGTACGTAAACTGGTTTTAAAAGATCATCAGCTTGATCTTCATCAAACATATGAGGGTTTATCAAAAAGTCTGGGTGAAACTCTTTTAACTCCTACACGTATTTATGTACGCAGTATCAGTGAGCTTCTTTCACATGTAGATGTTCATGGTGTTGCCAATATCACAGGTGGAGGATTCTATGAAAATATGCCGCGCTGTTTGAAAAAGGGCTTAGGAATTGAACTTCAATCCGGAAGCTGGCCGATTCCAGAAATATTCCCATTCTTACAGAAATTAGGAAATATTGAAGAAAATGAAATGTACAATGTTTTCAATATGGGAATTGGAATGATTGTTGTTGTAGATGAAAAAGATGTTCAGGAAACATTAGATATACTAAAATCAATGAACGAAGAAGCTTATGTGATTGGTCATGTGACAGATCAGGAAGGAATTTGTTTTAAATGAAACGTTTAGCTGTATTTGCCAGCGGTACGGGTTCTAATTTTGAGGCAATTGCACAGGCAATTGATGAACAGCGATTAAATGCTGTGATTGAATGTCTTGTTGTCGATAATTTGACTGCTTTGGTGATTGAAAAAGCAAAAAAACGCAATATTGAAGTTTTTGCGTTTGATCCGAAAAGTTATCATTCAAAAAATGAATATGAAAAAGAAATCGTTTCGCTTCTGGATCGTAAAAAAATTGATTTAGTTGTACTGGCTGGATATATGAGACTGTGTGGCAATGTGCTCTTAGATAGTTATGAAGGAAAGATTGTAAATATTCATCCTTCTTTATTGCCTTCATTTATTGGTAAGGATGCTATTGGACAGGCAATTCGTTATGGTGTTAAGGTGATGGGTGTTACCATACATTATGTAGACAGTGGTATGGATAGCGGAAAAATCATTGCTCAGAAAAGCTTTGATGTGAAAGAAACGATGACGCATGAAGAAATCGAAAAGCAGATTCATGCTATTGAACATGAACTGTATCCGGAAACAATTTCAAAAATATTGGAGGGTAAATTATGAAAAAACGTGCATTAGTAAGTGTAAGTGATAAAACAGATTTGATTCCATTTGTTCAAGGACTTGTGGAATGCGGCTATGAAATTATTTCAACAGGCGGAACTTATAAAGCGTTGAAAAATGCCAATGTTGACTGCTTGGCTATTGAAGAAGTGACTCATTTTCCAGAAATTTTAGATGGTCGAGTAAAAACGCTTCATCCTATGGTTCATGGAGGCCTTTTAGCGGTTCGTGATCTTGAAAGTCATCAACAACAGTTAAAGGATCATCACATTGAAACGATTGATTTGGTTTGTGTAAATCTGTATCCTTTTAAAGAAACGATTTCTAAAGAAGGTTTTACACATGCTCAAGCGATTGAAAACATTGATATTGGCGGACCTAGTATGTTGAGAAGTGCAGCAAAAAATCATCGTTATGTAACTGTTGTATGTGATGTTAAGGATTATGAAGCTGTATTGGAAGAAATCAGAGAAAATGGTGATACAACGCTTGAAACTCGTCAAAGATTGGCTGCCAAGGTTTATCGTGCAACAGCCAGTTATGATGCCATGATTGCCGAATATATGAGTGATTATGTACATGAAGAAAACCCGGAAAAGCTGACTTTAACATTTGATTTGAAACAGACTCTTCGTTATGGAGAAAATCCGCATCAGAAAGCCAGCTTCTACGCTGATATGTTTACGACTCCTTATTCTTTATGCAATGCCACTCAGCTTCATGGTAAGGAATTGTCTTATAATAATATTCAGGATGCTAATGCAACATTGGAAATGCTTGCAGATTTTGAAGGTACTTCTGCTGTTGTGGCAGTAAAACATATGAATCCTTGCGGAATCGGAACAGCCGATACTTTATATAAAGCATGGAGAAAGGCATATGAAGCTGATATGACAAGTATTTTTGGCGGTATTGTTGCTTTTAATGAAGAAGTCAGTGTTGATATTGCCAATGAGCTGAGTCAAATGTTTTTGGAAATTATTTTGGCTCCTAGCTTTAATGATGAAGCATTTGAAATTTTAAGCAGAAAGAAAAATATTCGCTTAATGACCTTTAAAAAGGAAGGTAAGAAAGAAAATACTCGTAAATTTGTTGCCGTCAGCGGCGGTATTCTTGTTCAGGATACAGATCGTGCTGTGACATCAGCATCAGATTGTCGATGCGTTACACAATCTCAGCCAAGTGAAAATGAAATGACAGATATGCTGTTTGGATTTAAGGTGGTTAAACATGTAAAATCCAATGCCATAGTGATTGTGAAGGATGGACAAACATTAGGTGTTGGAGCAGGACAGATGAATCGTGTTGGTGCTGCTAAAATTGCGTTGGAACAGGCTGGTGAAAAAGCAAGGGGAGCTGTTTTAGCGAGTGATGCCTTCTTCCCAATGGATGATACAGTGAAATTAGCTGCTCAATATGGTATTCGTGCCATTATTCAGCCTGGCGGATCCATTAAAGATGAAGATTCAATTACCGCATGTAATGAAAATAATATCGCTATGGTGTTTACGGGCAAACGCCACTTTAAACACTAATGGCAAAAGTATTAGTTGTTGGCAGCGGTGGTCGTGAACATGCACTTTGTTATAAATTCTCATTAAGCCCGAATGTAGATGAGGTTTTTGTAGCAAATGGAAACGGCGGAATGGATGATGTTGCTACAGTAGTAAATATTGATCCCATGGATTTTGATGGGTTAATTCAGTTTGCAAAAGAAAAAGAGATTGATTTAACTTTTGTGGGTCCAGAAATTCCATTATGTGCCGGAATCACAGATGCTTTTAAAAAAGAAAATCTTTTGATTTTTGGTCCTAGTAAGGCTGCCAGTCAGCTTGAAGGAAGTAAATGTTTTGCGAAAGATATGATGCAGAAATATGATATTCCGACTGCTAAGTATGCATCCTTTCATGATTATGAAACAGCTAAAGAATATCTTGTTCAGCAGACTTGTCCAATTGTATTAAAAGCAGATGGACTGGCAGCTGGCAAAGGTGTCATCATTGCCAAGACTATGGATGAAGCTTTAAAAAGCTTAAAGGAAATGATGTGTGATGATCTTTTTCATGACGCAGCCAGTTCGCTTGTGATTGAAGAGTATTTAGAAGGGGAAGAGTTTTCTTTGTTTGCCTTTGTTAATGGCGAAGATGTTTATCCAATGCAGATTGCTCAAGATCATAAACGTGCTTTTGACAATGATGAAGGATTAAATACAGGGGGCATGGGTGCTTATACACCTGTTGCTCATTTGCCTCAGTCAGCAGTAAATGAGGCGATGGAAAAGGTCATGAAACCAATAGCGAGTGCTATGGTTAAAGAAGGAATGCCTTATCAGGGTGTTCTTTATGGTGGCTTTATGCTGACTGATCAGGGAGTTAAAACTATTGAGTTTAATTGTCGTTTTGGAGATCCTGAATCTGAAGTTGTTTTACAGGCTATGACCAGTGATCTTTATGAAACAATCATGCAGGTTCTGAATCATGAAACTCCTGAAATCACATTCTCAGATGATACTTATATCGGGGTGGTCATGGCAGCAGAAGGTTATCCACTCAGTTACAGGAAAAATATTGATCTGAGCGACTTGAAATTGAAAGCTCCTGAATGTTTCCATATGGGAACAAAGAAAACAGCTGATGGTCTTGTATCAAGCGGAGGACGTGTTTTGTTTATCTCTGCTGGTGCGAAAACTTTGAAAGAAGCAAAAGAAAAAGCGTATGAGCGAGTTCATCAGATTGAACGCGAAGGTCTTTTCTATCGAAGTGATATCTCAGATAAGGAATTGTTAAAAGAAACCAATTAAGGTTTCTTTTTTTGGCCATATCGTTTATAATAACGTTATGAAACGAAATATATTAAAAGTATTAATGGTCGTATGTGCGTTAGTTTTTACATTTTCTGCATATAAAATTGTGACCTATTATTATGAGAGTTATCAGTCTGAAAAAGATTTTTCATCTTTAGCGAGTCAAATTAAGAAGGAAGAAGGAGGAAAAAAACTTCTTTTTTATGAACGCTATGAAAAATTACTAAAATTAAATCCGGATATGGTTGGATGGATAAAGATTGAAGATACCAAAATTGACTATCCTGTTATGCTGACACCTAATGACGAAGAATTCTATCTTCGAAAAAACTTTTATAAAGAGTATGAATTCAGAGGCACACCTTTTCTTAATAAAGATGCCAATATTAAGGATGAAGATACCAATATGATTATCTATGCACATAATATGGATGATGGTACGATGTTTGGTGGTTTGAGAAAACTGACCAGTTACAGTTTTTATGAAACTCATAAAACGTTTACTTTTGAAACCTTATATCATTCTAATGAATATGAAATTGTAACCGTATTTAAAACGGTTGATAATCCTCAAAGTGAACTTTTTGTTGATTATTATAATTTTAAAAATCCTACAGAAGATGAGTTTTATGCACAATTTAAGCGTTATCGGGAATTACAGTATTATGATACAGGTGTTGAAGTTCAATTTGGTGATAAGTTTTTAACCCTGTCGACATGTGAATATTCAAATGAGAATGGACGACTTGTTGTTGTTGCAAGAAAGGTGGATCAATAGTGTTACAAAAAAGAAAAATCGAAGCTCCGCGTGTTTCAGATGAACATCAGGATGGAGATACAGTTTTTAATGAAGTTTTTCAGATGGAATATGCAGATAAAAAAGCTAAATTTGAATGGAATGCATTGATTTATGCTCAGTTTGGTGTATTAATTCTGGCAATATTACTGAATTTTATCTTTCAAAAATATATGGCAGCAATCTTGATTGTCTCCATAATTGCATTTATTTTCTTATATTATGCCAATACTAAAAAAAGAGTCGCTTTATTAAAAAGCGGTAGAGTAAAAAAAATACGCTTAAAAAATGATCAGCGTCAAATAAAAGGATATATGTCAATTAAGCCTGCTAATGCTTTAGATATCATGAAGGAAGATTGTGTCATTATTGAAGTCAGTGTAAAAGATTATTATGATGAAATGCATGTAAAAAATGCCATTTCGATTCCTTTAGAAGAGTTCGATGAAAAGATCGAAAAAATGTCACTAAAAAAAGATACAACAATTCTTTTATATGCAAGAGGAACAGAACGAAGTAAAGAAGCAGCACAAACATTAATTGATAAAGGTTTTAGTGATGTTTATGAGTTTGGAAGCATCATGGACTGGCCTTATGATGTAGTTTTAAATGGGGAAGAGTAATCTTCCTTTTTTAGTAAAAAAGACCTCTATGAGGTCTAGGTGTTCATTATAGAACTTTTACGTTACTTGCCTGTGGTCCGCGTTCCTGCTCAACTATTTCAAAACTGACAGTTTGTCCGTCTTCAAGAGTTTTAAAACCTTCGGCTTGAATAGAAGAATAGTGAACAAATATGTCTTTTCCATTTTCATCTGTAATAAAGCCATAGCCTTTTTCAGCATTAAACCATTTCACTTTTCCAGTAGCCATTGTTGTACCTCCTTACTTGATAGAAGCACACTCAATAATCAAAAACCCATTGTTGAGATATATTATTTACTTTTTTTTATGAATTGTAAAAAATATTGCTTTACTTATCATTCTTATTATGACAGTTTGTGATAAATTTGTCAAATGTTATTTTGTGAAAAAATGTGATTGAAAGTCACATGCTTGAAGTTTTGATAGATTCATTTTAAAATATAGAAGAAAGGATGAAAACAATGAACGTAGCTTTTTTTTTGAGGCCTAAATTTCAGGTTTCCTATATTTACGAAGATGAAAGTGTTCGTGCTGGTTTGGAAAAAATGAAACATCACGGATATACATCAATTCCAGTATTGGACAAGGAAAATAAGTATGTGGGAACTATTTCCGAAGGTGATTTTCTTTGGTATTTAGTGGATGAAAATGAAGAAAATCTTCATAAAATCAGTATTAAAAGTGTAGAAGATACAAAAATAAAAGATATACTCAAACCCGAAAAAAATCCAAGTGTAAAAATTACTGAAAGTGTTGAGGAATTATTAACACGAGTTATGATGCAGAATTTTGTACCGGTTGTTGATGATTTAGGAACTTTTATTGGTATTGTAACTAGGAAGTCTATTATTGAGTATTTAGTTAAGAAAAAAGAGGATTGAAATTGAATATCTCATTGATTATAATAATTGCATGGTTAGATATTCAAATTTGAATGATGTTGATTCTATTTTAGAATTATTTCAGCAAGCAAAAGACTATTTGAAAAATAAAAAGATTGATCAATGGCAAAATGGATACCCAAATAGAAATGTTATTCTTGAAGATATCAAAGACAATGACTCTTATGTATTAGAAGAAAAACGTGTAATTGGGACGATGTGCTTTCATTTAGGAATGGATGAAGATTATAACTATATTGAAGGCTCATGGAATAGTGACCAGCCTTATGGTGTGATTCATCGTCTTGTGATTGATGAAAGCTTGAAAGGACAAAGAAAAGCTGATGAACTATTGCAGTTTGCGATAAATAAAGCAAAAAGTAAGGGAATTTTATCATTGAGGGTGGATACTCATCCTATGAATTTGTCTATGCAGCGTTTTTTAGAACGGAATGGATTTGAAAAATGCGGAATTATCTATATTCATCATACGGATTTACGTTTTGCTTATGAAAAGATATTGAATTGTGAAGATGATAAAAAAAAGGCCTGTTTTTAGCAACAGACCTTTTCATTACGCTTTTGAATTAGCAAACTGCGAAATAAATAATAAAGATAACATCTAACAGCCAAACAACCCAATGAACATCTTTATATCTCTTGCATCCAATCATAGCGATTGAGTAAGATAAGAATCCTAATGCAATACCATTTGAAATTGAATAGCTTAAAATCATGAAGATGACAACCATAAAGCCGCTGACTGCATAAGGGAAGTCATTCCAGTCAATTCCAGCTAGCTGGCTTGACATCAAAATACCAACAACTACTAAAGCAGGAGCAGTAACGGCACTTGTAACAGTAACTAAAAGTGGTGAAAGGAAAATCGATAATAAGAATAATACACCTGTTGTAACAGCTGTTAAACCGGTTCTTCCGCCTACTTCTACACCACTTGTAGATTCAACAAAAGAAGTAACAGTTGAAGTACCTAAAGCTGCACCAACTACTGTACCAACAGCATCAGCCATTAAGGCATTTTCAATATTTTCTAAAGTTCCATCTTCTTTAACTAATCCAGCTCGGTTTGCAACTGCCATCAAAGTTCCGGCTGTATCAAAGAAGTCAACAAACAGGAATGAGAATAGTACCACAGGCCATTTTGGATTAGAGAAAAGTTCACCAAAGCCATCTAGGAACATAAAAACACCAGAGAAATCAAATTGAGCATCAAACAGTTTTTCTGGCATAACAGGCATTCCTTCAACACCTAATAAACCGGCGATTACACCAACAATAGCAGTAGCTAAAAGACCCCAGAATACTCCAGCTTTAACTTTTAAACCAAGTAAGATGATAGTTGTTAAAATACCAAAGATTGATAAGATAACCACAGGATCTTTTAAATTTCCCAATGTAACAAATGTAGATTCACTGGCAACAATAATACCGGCATTCTTTAAACCGATAAAAGCAATAAAGAAACCAATACCGCCTCCAATAGCAAGTTTTAACTGAGAAGGAATAGCATTGATAATCAATTTACGGATTCCAGTGATTGAAATCACTACAAAGATCAAACCACTTACAAATACAGCAGCTAAGGCAGCAGCAGGTGAAAAGCCCATTACAATAACAACTGTGAAAGTAAAGAAAGCATTAACACCCATTCCAGGAGCTAAAGCAACTGGATAGTTGGCTAAAAGTCCCATCAGAATGCTGGCAAATCCACTCGCAATTGCTGTTGCAAGGAAAACAGTTTGAACAGATAAACCTGTTGCTCCCAGCATACTTGGATTTACAGCTAAAATGTAAGCCATTGCCAGGAAAGTAGTCAGACCTGCAAGAAGTTCAGTTTTCACTGTTGTTCCATGCTTTTCGAGCTTGAAAAGTTTTTCTAACATATTTTTTCCTCTTTCTTTCTTAAAGATCTCGTAAAAATAAAAAATGCTTCTGAAGATAGAAGCACACAAAAGTACTCTATCGTAGAGAGGACATTTACGGTGCCTCGTAGAAACGAATGTTCCATATCAACAAACATATACGATATACGAAATCTTTATGGAAATAGTATATGTGAATTGTTTTTAAACTTCAAGATAAAAATCACAAAATTTTCACACAATTATAGATATTTTTCATGTTAAACGCTTTCAAAAACATTCGTTTATTTAATTATTTTATTTAATCAAAAAATATGATAAACTACATTGCGGAGGTAGTTTATGGCGGATAAGATTATTGTCTTGGATTTTGGTTCTCAGTATAATCAGCTGATTGCCAGAAGAATTCGTGAATTTGGTGTTTATAGTGAATTACATCCTCATACATTAACACTTAATGAAATTAAAGCTTTTCAAGATGTGAAAGGAATTATTTTTAGCGGTGGACCAAACAGTGTTTATGATGAAGATGCGTTTAAATGTGATCCTGATATTTTTACAAGCGGAATTCCTATTTTGGGAATTTGTTATGGCATGCAGATGACGCATTACATGAATGGCGGAAATGTCAAAGCATGTGATTCTAAGGAATATGGAAGAACAACAATTCAGGTGGTAAAAGATACTCCTTTGTTTAAAGGACTTCCAGATGAACAAATTGTTTGGATGAGTCATGGTGATCAGGTAGATGTGTTAGCAGAAGGATTTGATGTGGTTGCTTCAAGTAAGACATGTCCTTTTGCAGCTACGGCAAATGAAGAAAAGAAGATTTATACGCTTCAGTTTCATCCTGAAGTCAGAAACTCTGAATTTGGACTGGATATTTTAAGAAATTTCGTATTTGAAATATGTCATGCTGAAAATAACTGGTCGATGCATTCTTTTATTGATATGCAGATTGAAAAGATCAAAGCCACAGTTGGAAATGATAAAGTGTTATTGGGATTATCTGGTGGAGTAGATTCCAGTGTAGTAGCAGCTTTGCTTCATAAGGCTATCGGTGATCAGCTTACTTGTATGTTTATTGACCATGGTCTTTTAAGAAAAGGTGAAGCTGAAAGTGTCATGGAGACATTTGGAAGAGAAATGAATATCAATTTGATCAAGATTGATGCAAAAGAACGTTTCCTGACTAAATTAAAAGGAGTAACTGATCCGGAAAAGAAACGTAAAATCATTGGTAATGAATTTGTTTATACATTTGATGAAGAAATGAAGAAAATCACTTCAGGTGAAGATATCAAATGGTTAGCACAGGGAACTTTATATACCGATGTTATTGAATCTGGAACCAAGACAGCACAGACCATTAAATCTCATCACAATGTAGGTGGATTGCCAGAGGATATGAATTTCAAATTAATTGAACCATTAAATACCTTATTTAAAGATGAAGTAAGAGCTTTGGGAACAGAATTAGGTCTTCCTGAAGAAATGGTCTGGAGACAGCCATTCCCGGGTCCAGGATTGGGAATCCGCATTTTGGGTGAAGTAACAGAAGAAAAGCTTGAAATCGTTCGAGAAAGTGATGCGATTTTGCGTGAAGAAATTGCTAAGGCTGGTCTTCAAAGAGAAATCTGGCAGTATTTTACAGCCTTAACCAATATGCAAAGTGTTGGGGTAATGGGAGATCAGAGAACTTATGATTATGCTGTTGCTATTCGTGCAGTTACTTCTATTGATGGTATGACTGGAGACTGGGCTAAGATACCTTATGATGTTCTGGATAAGATTTCAGTTAGAATCGTCAATGAAGTTAAACACGTAAATCGTGTACTTTATGATTGTACCTCAAAACCACCTGCAACAATAGAGTTCGAGTAAAATGATAAAAAAGAGACGATTATCGTTTTTCATACAAAGGATTTCCTTGTGTAGGGAATCCTCTTTTCTTTTTGTTAAAAAAACCTGATGATCAATTCATCAGGTAATCATTTTATGACTTTCCAATAACCGTTTTTATTTGAACCTACTCTTTCGATAAATCCCTTCTCTTTTAGATTGGAAAAATATCTCTGCACACTCCTGAATGGAATATTTAATTCTTCGCTCATATTTTTAGCTGAGAGATAAGGGGATTCTTCTAGCTTTGATAAGATCAAGTTTTCTTTTGGGTCAAGCTCTTCTCTATTTACGCCACTTATTGCGCCACTTATTGCGCCATGATTTAACAACACTTCTTCATTAAAAGGAATAATAACTCTAAGATAGCTTTCACTGATTTCAAATGCATCCATACCATACTTTTCAACAATAGTAGGAATTCCGTGACCAGTATGTTCAACTATACCCAGTCTTGCAAAAATGTTCATTAACTGTTCATTTCTTGGTTTGCTAACGCCCTTAAAGAATTCTTCCTTTGTCAATCCATTTGGCAAGCCTCCATGAGAAGTAATTTCTAGTCTATTATCAAAGAAGGCTACTTGGGGATCTGTTACTCTGTAGTCGTTATGAATAATTGCGTTAATCAAGGCTTCATTAACAGCATCCATGTCATAAAGATATATATCTTTCCGTGGACGTGGATTCGTGATTGTTTTACAGATATTTTCCAGTTTCAGCCTTTCCTTCATCTTTTCATAAGCAAGAATGATACACTGACTTCCATAATCGCTTCTTTCTGAAAATGAGGCTTTATTTTTTCCTTTGAACTTTGCAAAAATAAACGATAATGAGTTAGAATCAGCTAATAACTCTGCTAAGTAGTTATACACACCATCGTTGGTCTTTAATTTAAAGTTGCTTTCAAAAGAGCTTTCTTCAATGTGATAACCATTTTCTAGAAGCAGCATTTTAAACTTGGTTAATGTGATATTTTGAAAATAAGATTCTCGTTTGATCATTGTATCAAAATTTGATAGTCCTGATTCGAATCTCTTTTTAATCATTTCCAAAGTCATAGATTTGCAGGTTGTTCCAATACGATAGTGACACCCATTAGATGAGAAGCCATATTTTTTAATACAGTAAAGGGAAGAATATCCTTTTTTGATAGATATTTTGACAACTATTTTTTCTTCGATAAATTCAACTTCAGGTCGCACGCAATCTATAGCATTTGGCTCAATTTGATCAGAAATAATATCAGAAATACATCTTAATAGCTTATCTAACTGATTAACACCGACTACATTACCATTGTCATCAATTCCAATATAAATAGTTCCCCCTTCGGTGTTAAGAAATGATTCAATTTCTTTGGGTAGTGATTCGCTGAGTTTTTCTTTAAATTCAATTTTGTCTGTTTCCTTGAATAACATCTGCATCACCTCGCAAAACTATAATAACATTTATTACGCCAAAAATACAGTTTATTACGCCATTATTACGCCATTATTACACTTAATTTATAGTTATAGGATATTAAAAAACTCCTTTCCCATAACCACCAGCTAGTAGTGGATATGTAAAGGAGTGTTTTGTGTTTTGTTAGATATATAAACCGGAATTGGTCAACTACACTTCGTTGTTATAATACTTGGTTATCAGTTCGGCAATGTCATTTGCAACCTCACGGATTTCAAACAGTTCGTGTTCCCAAATGTAAATTGCCGTTGTATCTGTTTCGCCGTTTGCAAGAACACGATAGCAGTAATAATCTCCACAACCATTTGTTGCAAAGAAAACAAAACGATTTACCTTTTCTTCAAATTCTTCTGCTTCAAGGAATTCTGGATAAATCTCCCTGTTATTCTTTGTGTTGCTGATGATTTCTTCTGCTGAAAGCAGAAAATTACGGTCTCCATTAGTTTCTCGCAACAAGGCTTTCAGTTCTTCTGGAAATGAAAAACCTACATATTTCTCTGCCTTTGTAATATCTCTTTCGGAGCAAGGTTCTTGTAACTTCGCCCAACTATGTCCTTCTATCAGTTTTTCAATCAATTCTCTATACACGATAACACCTCAACAAATCGGAATTTTGTTAACTATTGATTATCGTATTCTTCCCATTCATCTTTTGGATAAGCATTGCCCCAATAATAATGAGATAATTCATCTAAAGTTTTGAATATAATATCATTTTTAGGATTTGTAATTGCTATTTTGACATTTCCACCCCAATATCTAAATCTTTCTTGACATATACCACAAGCTGTCAAGATTTTGAAATCTTCATTTTCATTATCTCTTGAAACACATAATGAATGTGTGATTTTTACATTTAACTTTTGAGCTTCGCACATAGCTCCTGTTTCCATACATAAGCCTGCGCCACCATTAAAAGATTCTAAAGCAACAGAGATTAAATATTGTTGGTCCTCTGTAAAAATGACCGCACAACCACCCCAACCACTTGGAAATCTTTTATTGACGAAATCGGTAGCTTTTTGCCACATTTGTAATCCAATTTCAGCATCGTTCATATGGAATTCCTCCTTGTCAAATTCCGATTTGTATAAATCTATTTTTCTAAAATCACCTAGAGTATAACATTTATCTATAACTCTGAATAGATGGTAAAAATTAGTTAAGACCATAATGGATTCTATTTGATTCAGCAGTAATAATATAATCACTTAGTATAATGAATTGAAGATCTACCTAAGAAGTAATTTGATCTTCATGACATGCAATAATCACATCAAAGTCATCTTCGTGAAAACATTTTTGAAAACATTTTTTGTAGACGCATGAGAAAATGGCTCGTTTTGATGGAATTGCATCTCAAATAACAGGGCAAAAGGGGTATATTTAGATCGTTTGGAAAATAATACAATCGAGTTCGCCCGCTTTCTTAGGGTTTGTACCTGTGAAAACAGATAATATTCAAGCTACAGCAAGGCAAACAAAAACGCCAGCATTTGTTGCTGACGCTTAAGATATTATTCTTTAATTTCCCAATGGCCATTGGATCCTCTGCCGACATAATGGATATTAGGCATAGATTTAATGCGTCTCTTGATTGTTTTTGAGCTTGTTCCTAAAACTGATGCCATAGTCTCTGTGCTGATTTTGTTGTTGTCTTTGATCATGCTGATTATCTGGCTGTTCAAAGAATCCTGAGGGACATCCTGAGGGACATCCTGAGGGACATCCTGAGGGACATTGTAATTTAGATTAGGCATCATGACTATGAACTGGGTCCTGTCAGAAAAGAATGCAGGCTTCTTGTCTTCTGAATAGTTTTCTTCAAACTGGTAGCCTTCAACAATTTTGCTAAGTCCACTGCATTGCCTTTCCATGAGTCCAAGGCGATTGAAGATGTCAGCCAATACTGGGTTTCTTCTTTCCGAAGGGACATGCCTGATGTCCAGTTCCTGGATAAGCCTTCCATTGACCATTCCGCCTGGAGAATATATCTCCATCCGATCATCGAAAATATCGATATGGACTTCGCTGCCAACAACCGTATAGTCACGATGAATCAGTGCATTGACAAGTGCTTCAGATGCGCTTTGGAAAACATATTCCGGCATTTCGATTCTTGAGAAAGGGGTTTTCCTCCACATCATCCTGGTGTTCCTTTTGATAAAGGATTCGCCATCGCGAAGCAGGGAAATCAAGCCGCCTTGTATTCGGCGCTATCCAGTGCATCAATGAGTCCTCCTGCTTTGGTAAGCCCATTCCATCTGGTACAGAACAGCCTGTTCTGGTAAACGGGCGTTTCATCAGCTAACAAAGCTCCGGCATTTGTCAGTTTGCCTAGGCTGTTAACCATACCAAATGATTCAAATAGCTTGTCATCAAAGCTTTTGCCAGTCCATTGGAAGTATCTTTCCTTCAGTTTGGAGAAAGAGTAATCATCAAAGTCATAGTCAGTTACAAGCGAATCAAAAGTGGAGTTCTTTCCACGCATTACAAGGCGCTTCAATTCAATGGAAGTTGCCTTGACACTTTCATTGCCCATTCTTATATAGGCTTCAAGCGTGCCATCGCCAGAATAGTAGTAAGGAGTTTCCTCGCCTTTGAAAATGTGAAGCAGAATCAAATCCTTATTATCTTCCTTATGGAACTCAATGGAGAACTCAGGAACCGGATCCAGCCTGGTCTTGATGATTTCGCTGATCTTTTCAGCATCCTTGGCAGCATCTTCAAGACCAATGATCTCATCGTCATCAGAAATGCCAAAGACAAGAAAACCACCAAACGAGTTTGCAAAGGCACTGACTGTTTTGCACCAGCTATTAGGTTTCTTTTCTTCAAGTTTTAATTTCTTGTCATATTCCGTTGTTTCGCCAATCATGCTTTTGATATCCACTTCAATTCCTTCTTTCTTTATTTGGGATTTATGATTGCTTTAGTAAAATGTCCATACTATTATAACATTCCCGGCAAGTTATTATAAGATGCTGCTTTAACTGTTTTCAGGTTGGAATTTATGAATAGCATATGAAAACTGTTACCAGTGAATGCAACATCTTACATATCCATAAAGAGGGCAGTTGCTCTTCAGAATATGTAGTAACGCTTCGATCTATTTCCGTGAAAACATTTTTGAAAACATTTTTTGTAGACGCATGGGAAAAAGGGGTATTTTGGTGGAATTGCATCTTCAAATAACAGGGCAAAAGGGGTATATTTAGACCATTTGGAAAATAATACAATAGAGTTCGAATAAAATGAATAAAACGCCGCAGACAATCGGCGTTTTCTTTTACCCATTTTCTATCATTTTTATTCAGCCTAAGCTGGCATTTAGATTTCCTTATAGATCAAATTAAACAATCAGAACTTCATTGACATTAAAGACTAATCCTATAGCTACATTTTCAGTTGTGATTGTTTTGCCAACGTCACCTTTCTGATTGGCTACTGTAATAACTTTACATTTGGACATAATAAAAAACTCCTTTCCCATAACCACCAGCTAGTAGTGGATATGTAGAAGGAGTTAAAACTTTTGGTTAGATAGACAAATTTGAATTTTTCCTATTTTTCTGACATATATTCGAAGCATTGTTCTAATGCCCGGTTTTGCATTTCGACAAACATTTTTCCTTTAATTTTTTCATATTCAAACCAAAGAAATTTGTGATTAGCTACTGCAGAAAAGTACCGGCGGTTGCTGATGAGTACAGTATTTGTTTTTTATCTTGCTGATTTGATTGTGCAGTCTAGTTTCCATTCAATAGCCAATCCCTAATGTCAAAAATTTCAATTCCTTCATGCGAATACTTAGGATGCCCGGTTTTTGCAATAATAATCTTTGGATATGCATCTTTAATCTGCAAAAGAGGTGCATATTCTCTTTTGAATGTTTCCTCTTCAGTGATATTGTCACATACCTGGATATAGATCTTTTCGCTGCCTCTTTGGGCAACAAAGTCTATTTCCTTCTGATAGAGCTTTCCAACATAGACATCATAGCCTCTACGTAATAGTTCAAGGCAGACCATATTTTCATAAACTCTACCATAATCCATATTTCTTGTACCAAGAACGGCATAACGTATTCCAATATCGCTTAAGTAGAACTTTTCGGTGCTTTCCAGATACTTCTTGCCGCGGATATCATAACGCTTGATATCATAGAAAACAAAAGCGTTGCATAGGTATTTGATATATTTGCCGATGGTGACATGATTGGTTGAAATATCCTTTTCAACCAGCATATTGCTGATCTTGCTTGGTGAGGTCAGATTTGAAATGTTGTCCATAAGAAACTCACTTAAGCGCTGCAATACCAAACTATCTGGCAGGGAATACTTCTGTACAAGGTCTCTTGTAACAATTGTTTCATAGACTTCCTTGATATAATCCTTCCTGTCTTTTTCGGTATTATAGGCATAAGAGCCAGCTAATCCACCTTTGATGGTGTAATCTTCAAAAAGCTTACCTATGTCATGATTATTATCATAATAATTACAATATTCCTTGAAACTGAAAGGATAGACATGGATTTCAATATAACGTCCAGTAAAAAGAGTAGCTAAATCAGCACTAAGCAGAAAAGCATTGGAACCAGTGATATAGATATCATATTTTCTTTTTGAGTAAAGACTATTGATAGATAACTCAAAATTTGGGCACATCTGTACTTCATCAATGAAAAGATAATTCGTTTTTTCTTCTTCATATCTTTCTTCAACGTAGGCGTGGAGAGCATGATACTCTTTCAGATTTTCGAATGAAAGATCCATAAAGTCGATAAAAATAACATTGATATTATCAAAGTTATCTTTTAGATACTGGATATACTCTTGCATTAGTATTGATTTTCCCGATCTTCTGATACCGGTAATAACCTTTATATCGGGTGTATCTTTTAGATTTTTTATTCGATCTAGATATTCAGTTCTTTCAATGGTTTTCATAGTATCGCCTCACTTTCAAAAAATGAAAAAAATTAAACTTTTGAAAGCCATCTTTGCCTGTATTATATCCGATTATAATCACTGTATGCAATATATCACTTTCAAAAAATGAAAAAATTTAAATTTTTGAAAGTGCATAGTGTGAATTTTGCTTTAAATAACTATGGCAATGCGTAGTCTCTTTCGGATGGATAGATGTTTTCCCTTTGGATATTGGATTCAACCATCAGTATCGTTGCTGGTCATCAAGTTCTCGGACAATGACATTCATTTCCTTGAGTCCGATGTGTGACATGGCATATTTACGTCTGTGCCCAGATATCATCTCATAAG
>CAMEIZ010000010.1 GCA_945919165.1 uncultured Traorella sp. | reverse complement strand
TGAAAAAACAAAACAGGCTTATTTGCGTTTAGGAGCAAAAGAACCTGTTTTTGGTGTTGCCGGAAAAGATCTGAAACCTTTATATAAAAGAATTAAAACCAATCATCAGCTGGCTTTAGAATTATATAGCACCCATCACTATGATGCCATGAATCTAGCCAAAATGATTGCTGACCCCAAAATCATGAGTGAAGAAGAATTTGAAGACTGGATCAGTCAGGCATATTGTCAAGGTCTTTCAGATTATGTTGTTGCCCTCACGCTAGCTCAATCCCCATTAGCACAAGCCATTGCCGACAGATGGATTCAAAGCTCTAGTGAACGCTGTATCACTGCAGGATGGGCCTGTTATGAATGGATGCTGGGCAGCTTAAAAGATGAAGAATTTGAGCGTAGAAAACTGCTTGAAATGCTTCAAAAAGTAGAAATAAGCATCCATAAGCAACCCTTAAGTGTTGCTTATGCTATGAATCAGTTTTTGATTGCATTAGGAACTTCTTATCTTCCGCTGCATGAACAGGCTCTTAAAACAGCTCGTTTGATAGGTGAAATTGATGTTGCAATGGGCATTTCTCTGCCCAGAACAATTTCAGCCTACAAACAGATACAGAAAGCAAGTGATACTGATCGTTTAGGTTATAAAAGAAAAAGTATCAGATGCTACTAATGTTTTGCATCATGGGTGATTTATTTATGAAATATCACAGTTGCTTTAAAAAGATCTCCGTCAATATCAATTGAAAAACTTCCATGCTGAATTTCAGTTAAACTCTTGACAATCGCCAATCCTAAACCACTGCCATTCTCATGTCTTGATTTGTCACCGCGTACAAATCTTTCAGTGATTTCCTCAGGAGTAAAATTCATCTGTTGTTTTGATATATTTTTAAATTGAATCACAATTTCATTTTGTTTATCTTGTACATCAATATAAACACGACTGTTTGGCAACGAATATTTGACAATATTATTCATCAGGTTTTCAAAAATGCGATAAGTTTTATCACCATCTAGATTCATCAAACACTGTTCACTGTCATATTTCGGTATAAGTGTAAGATTAGCTTCTTTAAATGCATCATCAAATTCAGCTATGGCCTGTTCGATCAGTGAAATCAGATCTAAATCTACCAGATTTAACTGAATATTTCCACTGTTAATTTTGCTGACTTCAAACAGATCTTCAATTAATCGAGTCAAACGGTCACAGTATTGTCTTAAGGCACTCACATATTCTTTTTGCTTCTGATCATCTAATTGTTCATCTTCTAAAAGCGTAACATAGTTCTTGATACAGGTTAAAGGAGTTTTTAGATCATGACTGACATTGCTGATCAGCTCAGTTTTCATATTCTGAGATTTTGTTTCCTCCCTGAGTGCCTTTTCCAAACCATTGCGAATGTTTCCTAACTCATCTTTTAGAGAATGAAAGATTCCCAAATCTTCTTGAATTTCTTCATCAAAGATTCCTTTTGAGAGCTTCTTTGCATAGTCTAAAAGAATACGATAATCTATTTGATATTTACGTATTTGTCTCATTCCCCAACCAAGCATAAAAAGACAATAGATAAATAATATGATGGCTTCCTTCTTTTGTGGGAATACAAGAAGCAGCAGAAAAATAATCACAATCTGCACAAATACAAATAGACTAACCTTTCCTATCAGTGGATCTTTAAGATCAAATACAATGATTCTATTGATTTTTCCAATCAGCTTAGCAATCAGTGTTTTTTCTTTTAAATAACGCCACAGTCCATATGATAACACATATTTCAGCCAGAAGAAGACAAGCGAAATGATCAAGAAAGCAATCATCCACATGATAATATTCAGAATTTGAATAAATTGCTGACTGTAAAACGATATTCCAATATCCTCAAGCAAAGCTTCTAATAACCCTGAAATATAGAAAGATGAAAAAATCGTGGTCAAGATCGAAACAGCACCTGTACTAATACCCAAAACTGCCAGTACAATCTCGCCTTTCCACTTTGTAAGACTTGAATAAACAGCAGCCTGAGAAGTGATACCAATAGGCCAAGCTAAAAGAACGATGCCCACAATGATGGCTCCAGCCATCAATATAAAGATAGTAAATGGCAAATAATCCTGCCAATCCAGCATTGCTTCAGCAATTGTTCCTTCAGGCTTCAAATCATAAGGTATGATAAATTCAACCTCTAGATTTTTTGGATTATGATAGCTGATTTCATTTTCAAAAAGAAAAAGACCATTTTCAATAAAAGCACGCGGCTTATTGAGTGTGCTATTAAACCCCACTTTTTTCTTCAAAAAAGAAAACGAATCAAACTGATATTGATAATCGCAAATACTTCCATTACAAGAAACATTCCCAGACTCATCAAATGTCATATTTATATAGAGAACATGCTTCGAATTCTCATTATATCCATCCATTCTCTCTGATATTGTTTTCTCAGTTTTCGTATTTTTAATCTGATACGACAAATTCACTTCTTTTTTCATTCGCTCACTGTCTGCTTTCATCGCTGTATCGATCATCGTTGAAAATGTACGATGTACATCTTCATCAATTGTTTCAGAATACGTAAAAGCCTGATAATCTTGATCTAAATCCATCGCTGATTGAAGCAGAAGCATCTGCAGATCATCAGCAAATTGGTAAACAAAAGTATCTTCGTTAATTACTTTGTTCTGTTTCACCAGGGAATACAATGAAACCGGTACTAACGCAAGAATAAATAAAAGCATGATCATAAATACTGAAAAAAAACGTTTTGATTTCATCATTTTCTCACCATTCCTTTTCTATTTTATAGCCAATTCCCCACACAACCTTTAAATATTTTGGTTTTTTTGGATTTACTTCAATTTTTTCTCGAAGTTTACGGATATGTACCATAATCGTTTCGGTATTAATTGCTTCTTCTTTCCAAATAATTTCATATATTTCCTGAGCTGAGTAAACTCTTCCCGGATAGCTCATTAACAGTTGTAAGATCGCAAATTCTTTTGCTGTTAAACGGGTTGCTTTTCCGCTGACAAAAACCTCTTTGGTAAAAGTGTCCAATTCCAGCTCACCGCAGATTAATCGATTATGATCTGTTTTCGTTTGAATACCTGATTTCAGCTGTAAAATCTGTTCGTAACGTCGCAGATTGGATTTGACTCTGGCTATCAATTCCATTGGTTCAAAAGGTTTTGTGACATAATCATCAGCCCCCAGATTTAAACCTGTAATTTTATCGATATCTTCACTTTTAGCGCTTAAAAAGATAATGGGAAAATCATAGCTTTTTCTAACTTGAAGGGTCATAGCAATGCCATCCATGATGGGCATCATGATATCAATGATCGCTAGATGAATATCATTTAATTCAACCATTTTCAGTCCTTCTAAACCATTGGCCGCTTGAATTACCTGATAACCTTGATTTTCCAGAAAGATTGCGACTGTCTCACGAATTCCTTTTTCGTCTTCTACGATTAAAATTGTATGCTGCATAAACTACCTCTTTACTGTGTGGGATGAAAAGATTTCTTTTCATCTGTATTGTACCTATCAACTCTAAAATATTCTTTGAATACTTCTTAAATTTTTCTTAATTTGTTATCAAATTCTATATAATGGTATTTTATCATATTCTCATCCTTTATAAAATTTCATTTTTATGGTGATTGTAAGCTCGAAAAAAAATGCAGGATGTTAGAAAATATGATATAGTAGTAATGAATGGATGGTGACTTATGAAATACGATACGATTATTATTGGAGCTGGTCCCGGAGGTATTTTTTCAGCTTATGAACTGATCAAGCTTAACCCGGATTGCAAGATTCTTGTTCTGGAATGCGGTAATCCGCTAAACAAAAGAAAATGTCCAATTGACGGCAAAAAAATCAAATCCTGTGTAAAATGCAGTACTTGTGCCATAATGAATGGTTTTGGTGGAGCAGGAGCTTTTTCAGATGGTAAATATAACATTACCAATGAATTTGGCGGTAATCTTTATGAATATATTGGTAAAAAAGAAGCATTGGATCTGATGAATTATATTGATGAGATCAATGTTGCTTACGGAGGCGAACAGACACGCAAATTCTCAACTGCCAATAGCTCATTAAAGAAAGTCTGTCTTCAAAATGATCTGCATCTGTTAGATGCCAGTGTTCGTCATTTAGGTACAGATATTAATTATATCATTCTGGAAAATCTTTACAATGAATTAAAAGATAAAGTAACGTTCTGTTTCAATTCATATGTGAATGAAATCCTTGACTGTGAAACACATTATACGGTTAAAACAAAAGACGAGGAATATCAGGGAAATACGGTCATTGTTTCAACAGGCAGAAGCGGCAGTAAATGGATGCAGTCCATCTGCTCTTCATTAGGTATTCAGACAAAATCAAATCGTGTAGATATCGGTGTTCGTGTGGAAATTCCAGCAGCTGTTTTTGATCATATAACATCTGAAGTTTATGAAAGTAAAATTGTCTACCGTACGAAAAAATTTCAGGATAAAGTGCGCACTTTCTGTATGAATCCTCACGGTGTTGTTGTAAATGAAAATACCAATGGTATTATTACTGTCAATGGTCACAGCTATGAAGATGAAAATATGTTCTCAGAAAATACCAACTTTGCTCTGTTAGTTTCCAATCACTTTACAGAACCTTTTAAAGACAGTAATGAATATGGTGAAAGTATTGCCCGTCTTTCCAATATGTTGGGTGGCGGTGTAATCGTACAGCGTTTTGGCGATCTGATTCGCGGACAGCGAAGCACACCAAACAGAATTTCAGAAAGCTTTTTGACACCGACACTTTCTGCTACTCCGGGTGATTTAAGCTTGGTAATTCCGAAACGTCAATTAGATGATATTATCGAAATGATTTATGCACTGGATAAAATTGCACCGGGAACAGCCAGTGATGATACACTCTTATATGGTGTAGAAGTTAAATTCTACAATCTTCAGGTGGATGTAGATTCAAATCTTGAAACCTGTCATCCAGGACTTTATGTCATTGGTGATTGTTCAGGTGTAACGCATTCCCTCTCTCATGCAAGTGCCAGCGGTGTTTATGTAGCCCGCAAAATTGCTCAGTCTCAAAAAGAAAAATGCTGATTTTTCAGCATTTTTTTACGATGAATGGTCTTGATGATAAGCTTTTAGAAGAGCCCCGGGATCATGACACATGGAACGCATCCCGCAATTATTACAGCTTCCCCCACATCTGTTTTTATGATTTTTTTTATCACGAATGATCGTTCTGATGGCTAAAGCAGCCAAACCGATAATCATAAGCAGAACACATATACTTGCAAAGTTCATCTTGATCCTCTCTTTTAGTTAGTCTATGCTAACATTAATCAAAATATACTCTTTTCAATAAGAATTGTCAAGTAAATAAGTTTTCCTTTATCCTTTTATTAAATACTGATTATTTCAGTTCTTGTTTATGATATACTAATCTAAAGAAAGAGGGGTAAAATATGAAAATTGCTTATATTAATGGAAAAATTCTTGATGGTACTGAAAATATGATACCAAAAGATGGAACAATTCTAACAAATCAGGATAAAATCGAAGCCATCTTATCCAGTGAAACTTCTTTTGATGGATATAAGATCATTGACTTAAAAGGACGCTATATCATGCCGGGATTGATTAATCTTCATGTGCATCTGCCATCAACCGGAAAACCCAAAAAGAAAGAAATGGATGCATAAAAACTAGTTAGGTTTGCGACAAGCAATTCCCTCACCCGCAAATACTTGGAAACAGTTTGTGCCAAAAGCGCCAAAACACAGCTGATGAGTGGGGTAACAACGATTCGTACGGTTGGCGGAGTGGAAAACTATGACGCTCAGATTCGTGATCGCATTTTAAACAATGAGCTGGACGGACCTCGAATATTAACCAGTAACATGGCAATCTCGGTGCCGAATGGTCATATGGCCAATTCACTTGCCTATGCTGCCACTTCAGCAAAAGAAGCAAAAGACTATGTTTATCAAATTGCCAAGGGAAATCCAAATTTAATTAAACTGATGATTACCGGCGGTGTTTTAGATGCAACCAAAAAAGGTGAACCGGGTGTTTTAAAAATGTCACCTGAGCTTATTCAAGCAGCCTGTGATGCAGCTCATCAGCTAGGCTATCCGGTTGCTGCCCATGTTGAAAGCAGTCAAGGTGTAAAAGCTGCCTTGATCCATGGTGTGGATACTATTGAACATGGTGCCAAACCAGATGAAGAAATTATAGAATTATTCCAACAGCGAAAAGCCTCTCTTGTGGCAACACTCTCACCGGCATTACCGTTTGCGTTATTTGATTCCTCTATTTCTCATGCAAGTGAAATGGCTCAATATAATGGAAAAATTGTCTTTGAAGGAATCGTTGAATGTGCAAAAGAATGTCTGGCTCATGATATTTGGGTAGGAATTGGAACAGATACCGGTTGTCCGTTTATCACTCATTACGATATGTGGCGTGAGGTCAATTATTTCAAGAAGTATTGTCAAGTATCCAATCAGTTTGCTCTTTTTACAGCAACCCTGAGAAATGCTCAGATCGCTGGCATTGATCATCTTACCGGAAGTATTGAAGAAGGTAAATGTGCTGACTTTTTAGTTACAGAAAAAAATCCTCTTGAAGATTTAACAGCTCTCAGAACACCTAGCATGGTCATTGCACGCGGTATTCTGTATGATAAGCCTCAAGTCAAAAAATATCAAAAGGTTGAACAGATTTTAGATCAATACATATAAAAGAAAGGAATCATTGATAATCATCTTTGATTCCTTTTTATTCATGATCGATTAATTTCAAATAAACAAATGCCTGATACAAACCATCTTCATCTGGTGAACTTGTCACATAGTCAGCTATTTTTTTACATTCTTCATTTCCAGATCCCATACATACGCTAAAGCCGGTTGCTTCAAACATTGGAATATCCACTATTTCATCTCCAAAAGCAATTGTATCCTCTTTTTGGACATGTAAATATTCACACAGAGCTATGATTCCTTGTTTCTTATCAATTCCATTTACCCCAATATCACCATGCATCAGACTTCCATTAGCACTCCAAAAACCATTTTTTAAATGAGGAAATTGTTGCTTTGTCAGTTCTAAATCCTCTTGTGTGTGAATCAGATAAGATATTTTATTAATATCATCTCTCTCATATGTATCACAAGCACTCATACAGGCAAAAAAATGATGAATTCCCTCTAAATCAAGATGACTCTTTTCAGCTAATTCAGTCACCTGCTGACAATAGTTTTTAGAAGGATATAAACCACTGTTCGCTTCTAAATAAAACTCCAAATTTCTGCTATTCAACCATTTGACAATATCTTTCACCTCATTTAATGATAAATGCTGGTGCAGAATCACTTTTCCATGATCTTCAATATAGCTGCCATTGGCACCGATCATACCATCAAAGCCAATCTGCCAAATCTGTTCATCAATTTCACCCTTGCTGCGGCCTGTACATATATAAACTTCATGTCCCTTTTCTCTGGCTTTTTTAATCGCCTGAATAGCACTAGCACAGGGTTTGTTTTGTTTTCCGCACAAAGTTCCATCAACATCAATAAACAATACTTTTCTCATTTAAACTCCTTTTACAATGACACAACTAGATAAGCGATATAGCAAACAATTAACAAACTTCCTTGTAATTTACCTGCTTTTTCTTTGGCCAATAACGGTATAAGGGCCAAAATACCAACTCCTAAGCATACCGGCAAATCAATCATGATATTTGCTGCTGCCACAGGAAGATTTTTATTAGAAATAAAGGAACACAGTGGAAGAATTAAAGACAAATCCAAAATATTCGCACCAATGATATTTCCTACAGATAAAGCCGATTCCTTTTTCTTGATAGCAGTTAATGTAGTCACCAGTTCAGGCAAAGATGTCCCCACTGCTACTAGCGTAATGGCAATAATACGCTGTGAAACACCCATCAGTAAAGCTAAGTCACTTCCACCCTTCACCAAACATTGAGAACCAATCACAATTGCTGCTGCTCCAACGACAAATAATGCCATGTTTTTCACAATGGTTTTTTTATCTTTGACTACACTTGTTTCGATTTCATCCTGATTTCTTTTTGCTTCAAAAAGATTTAACACTAAAAACATAATAAAAATAACAATCAAAACGATAGATGCCCAAGAAGCAAGATATCCCTCAACAGATCCAAAAAATAATACTGCTGAACAAAGTATCATTAACATACACTGAATCCATTGTTTCTTTCTATCAATCACAACATTCATAAATAAAAAGGCAAGAGCCATGATCAAAGCCGTATTCGCAGTCACTGATCCAATCGCATTTCCAATCGCCATTTCTGTTTTTCCTTCTGATGCTGCCAAACAGGAAACAATCATTTCGGGCATGGTTGTTGCCAGACTGACAATCGTTGCACCAACTATGAAAGGCGGAATTCCGGCTGCTTTGGCCATCCATGATGCCGCATCAACAAAAACATCTCCTCCTTTTACAACAAAAATAATTCCCACGATCAGCAATCCTAATGCCAATAAAAAATCCATTTTTATTCCTCCGAAAAACAATTTTATTTATAATATTTCTAGATTAAATATAATACCATTATTTGTTATATGAATCAATCTTTGAATCAGAAAAAAGAGGAATCTTTTGGATTCCTCATGAATTGCGATCTTTATTTGTTTTTATTTGCTTTTTTTCTGGCTTTCTTCTTTTTTATCTTCATTTGAATTTCCTGATTCACATCAATGACTTCTGTTTTTAAAATAAAATCATGCGGAAGTTCAACTTCCCAGTTTCGTTTAATCACTCCATAAAATAAATAATAAACCACTGAGAAAATCACAAAGAAAGGAGCACATGAAATCTTTACCACACATTCTCGTATAAAACTTTGAAAATATGTTCTATCTTTATCGTTTTTATTCACAACTCTCAATTTTAAAGCCTTTTGACCAATCGTCTGACCATTATTTTTTGTTGGAACATACGTAGTTAAATATATGACTGTAATAAAAGCACAAACTAACATAAGGTATGCTTTGCTATGAGAAGCAGAATCCAACATAAAAACATTTGAACAAAAGGTAAAGAGTGCCACAAAAAACATGGTAATTGCATAATCAATTGCATATGATCCAATTTTTCTGAATAAAAACTTCATTTTTTTCTCCTATTCTTCTTTTAAAATCTGAACGGTTTTTTGATGTAATTCAACGCGACTGTCAGGATTAGATATATTGTGATAGAAATAATAGTAGCAAATATCCAAAATCACCAAAACAGGAAATTGCGGTGATATGATATTTCCTGTATCCAATCCCTCAAAAGAGGGAACAAAAATAACCTCATCACAATACTCAAATGTATCGGATTTATTGGCTGTTATGATTACCGTTTTAGCACCGTTTTTGTGAGCATTTTTTAATGAAAAGATAACTTCTTGTTTTTTTCCGCTTAAACTGATACCAATAACGAGTGAATGAGAATCCTCAAGTACCGACTGCATTTTCATTTCATCCGGTTGATCCAAAGCATCCATCAAAACACCTAATCTCATAAAACGGCTTTTCATTTCCTTGGCAGCCAAACCGCTGCTGACAATACCTAAAACACTCACATGCTTTGCCTGGTTGATCATTTCACAAAAACGATGAATCTGTTGTTCGTCCACATAATTCACAGTTTGTTTCAAAAGCTCATGATAGGCATTCAAAACGACTTGAAAGCCAAAGGATACAGGCTTTGTTCGCTCCATGAAACCTTCTTCAAAGCGAAATACAAATTCTCTGTATCCCTTGAAACCGCATTTTTGTGCGAATCTTGACAAAGATGCTTCTGAGACAAATAATCTTTCTTTCATTGCTTTGCTTGAAAAATCATCTCTATGACGTATTGCAATAAAATAATCTGCAATCACTTTTTCAACACTCGTAAACTTATCGTAGTTATCAATAATCAATGGTAAGACAGACTGTTTGAACATCAAAATCACCTCATGTCAATCAACATCATTTAATTAATCATCAATTCCTAAAATATCATTAATGGCATTCTTATAAAGGATTGCTTTCGCACCATAAATAGCCTGAATACCACCTTTTACATCTAATACAGCAGTAGCACCAATCTTCTTTAATGCATCGCGATCTACCTTTGTATTATCTTTAACGCTTACACGCAATCTTGTGATACATGCATCAACATCTTCAATGTTTTCTCTTCCGCCTAATGCAGCAAGAACTGCAGCAGCTTCTTCTTTAATAGATTCTTTTGTATCTACATTCAGATCTCCTTCAATTTCTTCATCACCGCGTCCTGGAGTCATAATGTTGAACTTCAGAATTGCAAATTTAAACATGAAGTAGTAAATGACAGCCCAAATGCATCCAAATGGAATCTGAAGCAGCCAGTTTGTTTTGGCATTACCCTGAAGAATACCAAATAATGTAAAGTCAATCACTCCACCTGAGAAAGTATTACCAATTGAAATGTTCAATAAGTCAGCAATCAAGAAAGAAACACCATCTAAGAATGCATGAGCCACATATAATGGCGGACAAATAAACAAGAACATGAATTCGATTGGTTCAGTAATACCAGTAATGAATGAAGTTAAAGCAACACCAAGGAAGTATCCCATGTATTTTCCTTTGTTTTCAGGTTTTACACAGTGATACATTGCAAGTGAAGCAGCAGGTAAACCAAACATCATAGTTGAGAAACGTCCAGCAAAGAAACGAGTTCCTTCAGTATAAAGTCCCACATGATTTGGATCAGCCAGCTGAGCAAAGAAAATATTCTGAGCACCAACAACCTGTACACCATTTACCATTTCAACTCCACCTAATTCTGTATACCAGAACATTGGATAAATCATATGATGAAGACCAACAGCACCGCAAAGTCTCATTAAGAATCCATAGAAGAATGTTCCGATAACACCAGCTTTTGAAATAGCTTCACCGGCTACTACTAATAAATTCTGTAGAGGTGGCCAAATAACATAGAATAATGCTCCAACAAAAATAGCAGCAATTGAAGTTACGATTGGAACAAAACGAGATCCACCAAAGAATCCCAATACCTGTGGAAGCTGAATGTTATGATATCTATTGTGCAGATTCACAGCAACAATACCCATAACAAGCGCACCTACAACACCTGTATCGATGGCATTTCCATCAGGATTGAAGATTGACAGCATGGCATTGATGGAACCTACCATAACCAAATAGCCAACAACACCTGCTAATGCAGCTGTACCTTTATCCTTTTTAGCCAAGCCAACGCAGATACCGATACATAACAATAATGACAAATTACCGAATACTACGCTTCCAGCGGCACTCATTATTTTGAATACAGCCTGAAGTGCAGGAACATCTAAAAATGGATAAGCAGCAATGGTAGCTGCGCTTGAGAATGCACCACCAATACCCAGCAATAAACCAGCAGCAGGTAAGATAGCGATTGGAAGCATAAATGCCTTACCAATTTTCTGCAAATATTTAAACATTGATTTTACCCCTCTTTCTTTAAAACATCAGCAAAACTTTTTGTAATCAGCTGTGGACGTGTGATTGCCGAACCGACAACCGCACTGAATACACCACAATACTCATATACCTTTTTCAAATCCTCAGGAGTATTAATTTTTCCCTCAGCAATAACCGGTACATGAAGTGTATCCACACACTTTTTCAACAATTCAAAGTTTGGTCCCTCAAGTTTTTTTGAATATGATGTATAACCACACAAAGTTGTTGATACGATATCAAATCCAATATCCTGTGCGTGACAACATTCTTCATAAGTGGAACAATCTGCCATAGCAAGTCGTCCATTCTCATGAATCAGTTTAACAAGATCTTCTAATTTTTCATCATTTGGTCTTTTACGATTTGTCGCATCCAAAGCAATAATCTGACATTTTGTAGTAAGAAGCTCTCTGACCTCTTTTAAAGTAGCCGTAATGAAAACTTCACTGTCATCATAATTTCTTTTAATAATACCAATTAAAGGCAGATCACATACTCTCATGATTTCGTTGATCTGTTCTACAGACTGTGCACGAATTCCTGAAGCACCGCCCTGTTTGGCAGCAATTGCCATTCTGCCCATGATATAAGCCGAATGAAGTGGTTCATCTGGCAAAGCCTGACATGAAACAATAAGTTTCCCCTTCAAACAATCTAGATTCATACTGTCTCCCTCCTAAGATTCAATGGTAATTATTGTATCTTCTTTTGCTTTTACTGTTTTTAAATCAGTAAAGGAAAGATGTAAATCCTTCGGTTCACAAATACATAATATTGATTCTGTATTATACCCTTTTTCTTTTATCAATTGTAAATCGGCTTCCAAAAGCAAATCGCCAGAGGAAACTTTTTGACCTACATCAACATGTGAAACAAAACCTTCACCTTTCAGATTAACAGTATCAATTCCAACATGCAAAAGTAATTCCAAGCCTTTGTTTGTCTTGATGCCCAAAGCATGTTTTGTAGGAAATACCATGGTTACAACTCCATCAGCCGGGCTGTAATATTTACCATCACTTGATTCAATGGCAATACCTTCTCCCATCAGCTTTGCTGAAAACATGTTGTCATGAACATTTTCTAATGGAATAATCGTACCATTGGCAAAAGATTTTAAACTGTTTTCTTTTTTTCTTCTAAAAAAGTTCATTGTCGCCTCCGAAGATTTAAGATTTTATACTATAACGCGTTACAATCAAATTATATCGATTCCATTTTGAGAGTCAAGACTTCTTACAATTTCAGAAACCGCTTTCAAAATAAAGCGGTTTTGTTTTTTTTATTCATTTTTTAGAAAGTACTTTCAACCAATCGTTAAATATTTCACAAATATTTTATGCATTTATCCTAAATGTTTTTTTACCTGCTTTACAATTTTTTCTTTTAATTCATGACTTTCATGTAAAACATCGTTCATTTTTTGTTCCCATTCTTTTCTTTCATCATCATTTAAACCTGAAAGATTAATTTCTACATTAAAGCCAGCCCCCTGAATGGCAGCATCTAATAAAATTACACCACAAGCCAAATCACTGATTGCATTCTTATTTCCATTATCAACAAGAGCCTCACAAAGACGCATCGCTTTTAAAGATTCACACATAATCCTGTATGGAGATTCTATTGCAATATAGGTTGCCTTTTGAATTGCTTTAGATCGAAGCTGTTTTTCTTCATCTGTAATTTTTGGCATCTTAAAAGCTTTCATGACTTCATTATAGGCTTCACAGTCTTTATCCGCTGCATCACTCAGTTGATTTCTGTATTCTGACAATTCTTGAAAGCGATCATAAAACTCTTTCTGAACATTTTCTTCTAATTCTAAAAACCTTTTTTTATTAATCGAAAGATGTCCATACATTCTCGCCAGACAAACGCCCAATGCTCCCACTAAGGCAGATACACTGCCTCCTCCAGGCGCACAGGAATCACTGTCAACCTGATCAAGTACATCCTGAAAACGATTTTCAATTAACATCCTATCACCTTTATGCCTTTCTTATAAACTTCTTCTATTGGATTAGGTCCTAAATGAGCTATCACCTCATCAAAACTAGCTGCATTGATGACAAGAAAATCTGCCTGTTTCCCTTTTTCCAAAGAACCGATTTGATCCTCACGATCAATCGCTTTAGCAGCATTAATCGTCATCATGCTTAACACTTCATTTGGCGTCAGCCAACAGCCTCGAGATGCAATTCTAGCCATCCACAAAGCATCATTACAAGGACTCGAACCCGGATTATAATCACAGGAAAGTGCCAGAATCACTCCTTTTTCTTTCATAGCAGGCACATTGGCATACTTCTTACACAAATTAAACGAAGTTGCCGGCAGAATGACTGCAACTATCCCTGCCTCAGAAATCTTATCCATACTTTCCAAAGAAGTAACCATGCAGTGTTCCAAAGAAACAGCTTTCAGTTCAACACCAGCATCCACACCTCCAATATCTTCCATTTCATCAACATGAATTTTTATTTTGAGTCCGGCTTTTTTTCCTTCTTTTAAGATATATAAAGATTCTTCTTTATTAAAGACCCCTTTTTCAAGAAAACAATCCATATATTCTGCCAGTTTTCTCTCTTTGACAATTGGTAAAACATCCGAAATGATCATATTAAGATAGTCATACGCATTGTCATATTCCTTTGGAAGAGCATGAGCAGGCATAAACGTCGATATGACATCCACTGGTGTCTCTTCATTTAGTTTTTTTACAACCTCCAATTGTTTCAGCTCAGTATCTCTGTCCAAACCATACCCACTTTTTGCTTCCAGAGTCGTGATCCCACTGGCCATCATGTCGTAAATACACTTTTTTGCTTTTTGATATAGTTGTTCAAATCCCATCTTTCGAGTTGCCTCAACGGTTGAATGAATTCCTCCTCCAGCTTCATAGATCTCCAAATAAGATGCACCTTTAATCTTTAATGCATATTCATTTGTCCGATCTCCGCCAAAAACAAGATGAGAGTGCGCATCAATAAAACCTGGTACAACAATTCTGTCCTGTAGATCCACAATTTTTTCATCATGAAAAACAAGATCCTTCATCAATCCAACATCTTGAATGATACCATTACAAACAGACAGATAAGCATTTTCAAGAATTGCCGGATCATCCAGCTGTTCTTTGATACGAACACCACCCTTGAGTGTATACAGTTTTGATATATTCGTATAAATTACCTTATCTGACATAATATTCAATAACCTTCTCTTCACTGAATCCATGAAGCATCAGCTTTTCACTGACAACATCAACAACTTCCTCTAAACTTAAATCTACATCCTGTGCATGAGGTTTTTTCAGATAATAAGCAGCGATATCCTTTAAACAATCCAAATTTACCAAACCCACAAATTCACTTCCGATTACTTCAACATCAAATCGTTTCGCTTCCATTTTCACAGTCTCAAACACACGATAAACAGCTGTTTTCTGATAATCCGTAACATTCATTGTTACCTGTACAATACCCTTATCTTCCAAAGAAGCTGGTCCTGCCTGAATATAGCGATATCCTCCTGATGAAAAACGGATATATTTCGCAATGGCACTGGCTATCTTACGATCATTTGTATTCAGATCAATATTAAATGCCACTAATAAAGGTCGACATCCTACCGCACTTACTCCGGCAGTAGGATGAACCTCACTTCCAAAATCCGGTTTCCAGAAAGGATCTTTCAATTTTTCCTTCATGCCTTCAAATTCACCTTTTCTTATATCCGGAAGATTACGGCATTGTTCTCTTTTCGCAGATAAATTATAGAGAAAAACAGGAATATCGGTTGCTTCATTGATTTCTTTGGCACATTCTTCACTCAGTGCAATAGTCTCTTCAAGAGTCATATTCTTGATCGGAATAAATGGAATCACATCAATGGCTCCCATACGCTTATGCTCACCATGATGATGATTCATGTCAATGACCTGAAGTGCTTCCTGACATGAAAGCACCATGGCTTTTTTTACTTCATCCGGTTCACCAATAACCGTTACTACACTTCGATTGTAGCTGGGATCTTCTTCAACATTGACTAATCTAACAAGTTCATTATTTTGAAAAGGAGCCAGAATTCTTGCCATTTTTTCAGGTTCATTACTGATAGAATAATTTGGAACACATTCAACAATTTTATTCATGAGTTTTTACCTTCTTACTGACAAGATCATGAATCATGTTCTTATCTGCCAAGTACGGCATCGTGATACTGTCCGTTTCTTTCATCAATTCATTGTATTCATGAGCAGTAGCTACTGAATGAGGATTGCCTGCCCAGCTTCTTCGTGCAACACCACCCATGACATCCCATAACATCGCATTATACAAAATCTCATCAACACGCTTAGAGCCATCTAAAACCAGACCAAAACCACCGTTAATTGCTTTTCCAATACCAACACCGCCGCCATTATGTAAAGCAATCATGCTCATACCGCGGGCAGCATTTCCTGCAAAACATTGAGTCGCCATATCCGCCATAAACTGACTGCCATCTTTGATATTGGATGTTTCTCTAAATGGTGAATCTGTACCGGACACATCATGATGATCACGTCCCATCATAACTGGTCCAATCTCATGATTGCGAACCATCTCATTAAACTTCAAACCAATATTCATTCGGCCAAACGCATCCTGATATAAAATACGGGCTTTGGTTCCAACCACCAGTTTGTTTTCTTTCGCATCCTTGATCCATTTCCAGTTGTCATAATCCTGATAACGGCGATCTTTATCAATGCAGGACATCGCAGCCGCATCCGTTTTATCCAGATCTGATTGTTCACCACTCAGACATACCCATCTGAAAGGACCATAACCATAGTCAAACAAATGCGGACCTAAAATATCTTCAACGTAGCTTGGGAAAATAAATCCTTCTTTATCATCTTTCTGATTTTTACTGATTTCTTTTACACCGCTGTCAAACACTGACTTCATAAAGCTGTTTCCATAATCAAAGAAATAAGTTCCTCGATCATGCAATGTTTGAATGGCATCAAAATGAGCCCTCAAGCTCTTGTCCACCAGTGACTTAAATGTTGAACGATCTTCTTTTAACAGTCGAGTTCTTTCTTCAAAACTGATTCCTTTTGGACAATAACCTCCATCATACACTTCATGGCAGGATGTCTGATCAGACAAAATATCAATATGAATCTCATGTTCAATGGCATATTCCAAAAGATCTACGATATTTCCATGGTAAGCAATTGAATGTGCCTGTTTTAATTCTTGATAATAATGTGCTTTGTCAAAGGCTTCTTTCATATCCTCTACTACTTCATCCACCCAGCCCTGTTTAAAACGAGTTTCAATTCTAGAAGCATCCACTTCTGCAATAATCGCAACACCATTGGCAATCTTGCAAGCTTTACCCTGAGCACCTGACATACCGCCCAAACCGCTTGAAACAAACAGCATCTGCTCCATATCATTATGACCTGGCTTCAGCATTCTGGCAGCATTTAAAAGCGTTGAATATGTACCATGCACAATTCCCTGCGGACCAATATACATCCATCCTCCTGCTGTCATCTGACCATAATTGGCTACACCTAATGCCGCAAATCGTTTAAAATTCTCTAAGTCATCTACTTCGCCCACCATCAATCCATTGGTAATGATGACACGCGGAGCACTTTTTGGAGAATGAAATAATCCTAATGGATGCCCGGATTCCATAACTAAAGTTTGTGTATCAGTAAGTTCTTCCAGATATTTTTTAATCAGACGATACTGCATCCAATTCTGACATACCTGTCCGGTTTCTCCATAGGTAACAAGCTCATAAGGATACAAAGCCGTTTCAAAATCAAGGTTATTATCAATCATGACCTGCAAGGCTTTTCCTTCAATACATTTTCCCTTATAGCTGTCAATCGGTTTTCCATAAATGCGTCCTTCAGGACGAAAACGATAACCATAAATTCTGCCGCGAGTCAAAAGTTCTTCCAAAAACTCTTGTGCCAGCTCCTCATGATATTCTTCTGGTACATATCGCAAAGCATTGGAAACCGCCTGTTCAATATCTTTTTGACTTAAATTAGCTTCACGTTTTGGTGCACGTCGTATTCCTTCAACAAATTCTGGTGTTTTACTTGGTATTTCTGTTAAAATCATTTTATATCTCCTCTAAATCAATTATTTTTTCAACACAATTTAATAATGTTTCATCCTGAATCAGTTTTTCGATTTTATGAATATGAACATACATAATCTGATCTTCTTCAATTTTATTTACATATTCACGCACACAGCGATAAGCTACCTGTGTTCCTTTGCCCAAAGTTTCATAGTTTCTTAAATCAATTGCCTGACATGCTGCCATAATTTCCATAGCCAGAATTTCCTGAACATGCGTTAAAATTGTTTTTGCCTTACGGGCAGCAATGGTTCCCATCGAAACATGATCTTCCTGATTAGCACTGGAAGGAATGGAATCCACGCTGGCAGGATGAGAAAGGACTTTATTCTCACTGACCAGTGCCGCTGCACTGTATTGGACAATCATAAATCCTGAATTCAAGCCTCCTTTTTCACATAAAAAAGCCGGTAAGCCATGGTTCAAGGCAGGATTTACCATTTTTTCCAGACGTCTTTCAGAAATATTTCCCAGTTCACTTAATGCAATTCCTAAATAATCAAATGCCATCGCAACACTTTCACCATGGAAATTTCCTCCAGAAATCGCATCATCTTCATCAACAAATAAAATAGGATTATCGGTTACTGAATTGATTTCAATTTCCAGTTTTTCCTTTACATGTCTTAGGGCATCCTTTACAGCACCATGAACCTGAGGAGTACATCTCAATGTATAGGAATCCTGAACACGCTGTTCCCCCTGGCGGGTGATATTAGGACTGTCACTAAGAAGTGCTAATACATTTTTCGCAGTCGAAATCTGTCCATGATGAGGTCTGACTTCATGCAGACGTAAATCAAAGGCATCTTTAATTCCTTTTAATGCTTCCATAGTCAAAGAAATGGCAACATCACTCAGTTTACTTAAGGATAAGGCATCATAAACACATAAACATCCTACAGCACACATAGCCTGAGTGCCATTGATTAACGCCAAACCTTCTTTTGCAGTTAACTCAACCGGTAAAATACCTGCCTTTTCCATAGCCTCTTTACCACTGACTTTCATGCCATCCACAAAAGCTTCTCCTTCACCGATCAAAACAAGACTCATATGAGCCAAAGGACACAAATCGCCACTGGCTCCTAGACTGCCTTTCTCATAAACAAGCGGGTAAACATCTTTATTCAGCATCTCCATTAATGTCAAAAATGTGGACAAACGAAGTCCGGAATGTCCTTGTGCTAATGAATTTAGACGAAGCAGCATCATGGCTCTTACCACTTCTTCACTAAACGCTTCTCCGACACCACAAGCATGTGACATAATCAGATTTCTCTGCAGCAGACTGGTATCTTCTTTTGAAATCAGCGTATCGGAAAACTTCCCAAAACCTGTGGTAATTCCATAGCTCACACGCTGTTCATCGACATAGCGTTTCACCATTTCCTCTGCTTTTTGAATTTGAATTTTTGCCTTTTCTGACAAAACAACACGCACGTGGTCACGTGCAACACGTTTGACCTCATCTATGGTAAGATGATGGCCATCAATTGTAATATTCTCCATGATAATCTCTCCTTATTTCTATTATATCATTGAATAACGCTTTCATAAACAGATTCTTTTTTGTTCAAAATATACATTTTTCTTCTATTGTCATCATAAAATACAATGATATTCCCTTATTCAAAAAGGATTTGCCATGGATAAAACAAAACTTCTTTTAAAACATGATGAAATTACAGCTCTCAATCATTATATCCAATCTCATTCATCAGCCTTTTTTCAACTTCATCAAATTTCACACGTTTCGATCCAAGAAATCAAAGATTTCATCTTTTTATACTCTTTCAATTCAAAAACAAACATAAAAGAAAGTAATTTAACGAAATATGCAAATGCCCAAAACAATCAAAATATTCAAAATATTCATGATTGCCATCCTATTCAAAAAGGCATCATTATAAATAGAACCAATCTTAAATCACTTCCAACTATTGTTTCTTTCGATACAGCTAAAGGCTTTGATCAGATTCAGGAAAGTGAATTACATATCAATACCCCTGTTTTAATTCTCCACGACAGTTTAGACAAAGAGTGGCATTTTGTTTTATCCTTTACTTATGCAGGCTGGATATTAAAAAAAGATGTGGCTTATATTTCTGATAAAGAATTTGACAGGTTTCAGTTTGACGATTTTGGAATCATTCTGACACCTCATTTAAAAATAGAAAATGTTGTATTAGAGATGGGAGTCAAGCTTTTTTCCTGTAGAAATCATAAAGAGAAGACTTATCTGATTCCATTCAAAAATACAGATGGATATATATCCGAAAAAGAAGTTTTTCTATCAGAAAAAGATATCCATCCAGATTATCTTCCCCTGACTCTGGATCATTTTAAAAAACAGGCTTTCCAATATTTAAATACTCGTTACAGCTGGGGCGGCAAAGATGAAGGAATTGACTGTTCAGGATTTGTTGTAAATATATGTAAAACTTTTGGAATTAATCTGCCAAGAAACGCCTCCTCTCAGCAAACCTGTTTTCCTCATATTCAGTATTTATTTGGAAATGCACAAGAAAAGCTTTCTCAAATAAAAAACATGGAACCTGCTCTTCTTTACCAAAAAGGACATGTCATGATTTATTTGGGAATGAAAGAAAACCAGCCTTTCATCATTCATGCCAATGCTACGAACATGAAAGTTAGCTGTGATATCTTAGATACATCTTCCTTAATACTTCAAAAGATTGACCGCGTTATTTCCCTGAAAGATCAGATTTTTAATAGGTAAATTCTACAAATCATGGTAAAATAAGTCTGTTTAGGAGAAAATTATGGAAATTCTTTACAATGATCAAAATCTTGTTGTCTGTATAAAACCTGTTGGACTGGACAGTGAAAAACAAATGATAGACGAATTATCAAAAACAATACATGGAAATTTCTACCCTGTTCATCGTTTAGATGTAAATGTGGGAGGAATAATGGTAGTTGCGAAAACAAAAGCCTGTGCAGCCCAGCTTTCAAAAAGTATTCAAAATGGTGAAATGAAAAAGGAATATGTTGCCTTAGTTCATGGAACACCACCTAAATGTGGCTATTGGGAAGATTTTCTTTTTAAAGATTCCAAAAAGAATAAAGTATTTGTTGTGAAAAAAGAAAGAAAAGGTGTTAAAAAAGCTGCTTTGGAATATACCTGTCTGAAAAGCAGCGATCCCTCACTTGTTTCCATTCTTTTACATACCGGACGTTCTCATCAAATACGTGTACAGTTTGCTTCCCGTGGATTTCCCTTAGTCGGTGATCATAAATATGGATCAAAAGACAAAGAAAATCACCCATATCTTTACTCCTGCAAAATTACTTTTCCTTATCAAAATAAAACAGTCAGTTTTGAATCTTTTCCCAAATGGGCAAAGATTAACAAGTATTGAAAGGACTTTTTATATGAAAGATTTTAAAATTCTGGTCATTAATCCAGGCTCAACTTCGACAAAAATATCACTTTTTATCAATGAAAAAAATACCTTTACATCAGATGTTTTTCATGACTCTTCTATATTAAAGACATTTCCAACGATTAATGACCAGTTGGATTATCGCATGGAAGTGGTAAAGCAATTTATAGAAAAGAATCAGCTTGACCTTCATGATTTAGATGGAATTGCCTGTCGCGGAGGAGCCAGCTATTCAGTAACAAGCGGCACCTATGAAGTCAACGATTTGTTAATTGAAGATACACGGGCTGCCAAAGGAGGATTATACCATTCCTCGATGTTAGGTGTTCAAATGGGAAAAAGAATCCAGCAGAAATATGGCGGAAGAATGTTCATGAGTGATCCAACAGTAGTCGATGAATATTCAGATGTTGCCCGTATCAGCGGAATTGATGGAATTTATCGAAGAGCAATTTGTCATGCCCTGAATTTAAAAGCTGCTGCCAGAAAATATGCAGCTGATATCCACGCAACTTATGAAGACTTAAATCTGATTGTCTGTCATATTGATGGCGGTATCACGATTACAGCTCATGAACATGGAAAAATGGTCGATGGCAATGACGGCGGTGGCGGAGAAGGCCCTTTTACACCAACCCGTATGGGTTCTATGGCAATCAGTGATGTTGTTTGTTATTTATGGGATAAACCCAAAGAAGAAATGATGAATCTTTTAAGTGTTAGCGGAGGCTTATCCAATTATTTTAATACTTCAAATACCGATGTGATTCATAAAATGGTTGAAGATCTAGATCCAAAAGCAACCCGTATCTGGGAAGCCATGATCTATCAGGTTGCGAAATCAATTGGTTCTATGAGTGTTGTATTAAACGGACAAGTAGATGGTATTGTATTGACTGGAGGATTAATGCGTTTTCAGGATGTTGCTGATCAAATTAAAAAACGATGTGGCTGGATTGCACCAATTGCCATTTATCAGGGTGAATTTGAACAGGAAGCTTTAGCTTTGAATGCTTTAAGCGTTTTAAAAGGAGAAAAAGAAGCTCTTATTTATACCGGAAAACCCGTCTGGGATGGTTTTCAAGATGAAAAATAATTCAATATTTCATTGACATTTTGTGTGATTGGCTATAGCCAATCATTCTTTAAATAAGCTTTTATTTTTACTGTTTTTTCAAAAAAAAGCCAAGCTATGAGGAAAGCTTGGCTAATTATTTGATGAGAATTTTTTATTATTCAGACTGCATATTTTTTGATGCGATTCGCTTCATTGATTTAATTGAGAAGATACAAACCAAAATGGTTAGAATATCAGCAGCTGGTTGAGAGAAGTAAATACCTTTCACTCCCCACATATTTGGCAGAATCAAAATGAATGGAACATAGAACAATCCCTGACGAATCATGGACAAAAATAGTCCATATTTGGATGAGCCAATGGTTTGGAATGTAATGGTCATCATATAACATAAACCAAATGCCGGATATAGAGCTACCTGTGAAATTAATAGATATCGTCCATAATCAACAATGATCGGGTTGCGGTTAAACAGCAGGATCAATGGTTTTGAAAGCAGAATATAGACAATCGCTACTAAAACCGTTAATAAAAGAGATCCTCTTAAAGCAAAACGTACAGACTGATGGAAACGATCCTCATCTTTTGCACCAAACGCAAAAGAAGCTACCGGCTGATATCCCTGCATAAATCCCATGACAACATAGCAGCCAATCAAAATCAAACGCTGAACAACTCCATAAGCAGCAATGATCTCATCTGAATTTGGCAATGGAGCTGCCGCAATATTCGTAAGAGAAGAAGCTAATGACAGACAGATCTGAATGACTGCAGTTGGAATACCGATCAATGTAACAGTTTTAATCAAATCCCAAGTTGGGCGGAATGATTTCACTTTGATCTTAATAACGGAACGTCCACTTAAATAGAACCATGCCAGAATAGCAAAGGTTACAAACTGAGAAACTGTTGTAGCTAAAGAAGCTCCTTCAACTCCCATATTTAATCCCCAATCAAACATGAAAATCGGATCCAGAATCACATTCAGTAAAGCTCCTGTAATCACTGCAATTGATGAAATTTTAACAGAAGATTCAGCACGTGCTGCACAGTTCATACTTTGAGCCGGAAGATTGGCTAAAGCTGCAATGAACATCCAAAAAGCATAGTCTTTGGCTAATGGCAAAGAAGCATCTGAAGCACCAAAAGAGCGCAGCAATGGTTCAATAAAAATAATTCCGCCGACACATAAAACAATACCAATTAAAATAGATAATCCAATAACTGTTGTAACGGTATGACTGGCACCTTCATCATCTTTTGCTCCTAATTGTCTTCCTGCTAATACAGCAGCTCCTGCTGCAAAAATGTTTTCAATGGATACCATGATTAAAAGCAAAGGCAAAGTAACGCCTACTGCCGTAAGAGCAATATCAGAATCCAACATTCCAATATATCCCGTATCTACAATATTATAGACAGCTTTTGCTAATAAAGCTAACGTAGCCGGAATAGCCAGCTTGATAATTGCTTTGGAAGGTTTCATAGCTCCAAGCACAGATTGTGATTGTGATGATTTATCAGACATATTAAAACTCCTTTCGATCAATAACACCATAAAGCAATATGTTTAATGCTTTGCGGCAGCTTTCATCTCGCATCATAAATTCCTGTGAACTCATTCCAGCCATTTGAAACTTGGCATTTATAAAATCCTGAAATTGACGAAATGTATCCACAATTTCTTCTTTGGTGATGTTTGGCCGCAAAGGAAGCGACTGCAGCAAACCTGCTAATATTTCTGCATTCAGTTTATCAAAAGCCTGTTTTCTTATTAGAATTTCCTCTTTTAGATGAATGGGCGGTGATATGACTGCTTCGCAAAAAATCGGTTGATAAACAGGATGTTCATGAAAAAAAGACATACGAACAGT